>DATEXK010000346.1:0-15057 GCA_035257065.1 Gaiellaceae bacterium
AGGGCGCGTTTCCGCGCCCTCGGCAGCCGTGCAACGTCAACCGCCAGTGGTGACTCCGAGACCTTGCTCGATCTTCGCGACGATCCCATTCGTCGGATCGAAGAACTGCGTGTTCACCTTGTCCCACCCACCGACGTAGCCGATCTTGAACAACTGCGGTCGCGGCGGGAACTGCTTCGCGTACTTCCGCAGCACGCTCAGCACGACGGGACGGAAGCCGTTGTCGGCCCAGATCGTCTGCGCGGCCGGCGTGTAGAGCCAGTTCACGTACTGCGTCGCCGCGGCTCTGTTGGAGGAGTTGACGACGGCGACCGGCGTCTCGATCTGCAGCGTCGCTTTCGGGATCAGGTAGTAGACGGGCTTGCCCTGCGACTGCGCGAGCTTCGCGTCGCTCTCGTAGTCGAGCAGCACGTCACCCTTGCCCGAGAGGAACGTGTTGAGCGCGTTACGGCCGCTCGTGTCCTGCGAGACGTTGTGCTGGAACAGCTGCTGGAGATAGGCCTGGGCCTGCTTCGGCGTCTTCTTCTCGCGCAGTTGCGCCCCGTACGCGGCCATCACGTCCCAGCGCGCGCCGCCCGAGCTGAACGGATTCGGGAAGACGACGTCGACGCCCGGCTTCACGAGATCGTCCCAGGTGCGGATGTGCTTCGGATTGCCGTTGCGGAGCACGAAGACGACCACGGACTTCGAGACGATGCCCTTGTACTGGTTGCTGTCCCACCCCTTGTCCACCAGCCCTGCCTGCACGAGCCGGTCGACGTCGGTCGAGATCGAGAGCTGGACGACGTCGGCAGGAAGCCCGGCCGCGACCGCCTTGCTCTGAACTTCGGACGCAGCGAACGACGTGGTGAACTTGACGCCCGCGCCGGCCGGAGTCGCCTGGTAGGCGGTGTCGAGCTTCGGGATGACGGCCGTCGGGATCGAGTACCCGACGACAGAGAGCGTCGTGTCGCCCGCGCGTCCGGTGGCCGCGGAGCCGGCAGCAGCGGAGACGAGCACGGCGGTCAGGAGGGTCATCAGGGCAAGCGAACGGCGCATCAGGCGGGGCCAACCTTTCTCATCGAGTTAGTTGAGTTGGTCGGAAGCCTAATGACAGGTATAAGCAAGTGTCAAATTCGAACCGCACGACAGCACGGATGAGGCCCCGTCTCCGGGGCCTCGGGTCTTGCTGTTATTGCTGTTCGGCTGTGTTGCTGTTACCAGCGAGAGCGGCGGCCGCGGCGGCTCGTATAGAGGAGCTTCGGCCGGGCCGTCTGCATGCCGGTGCTCTCGAACTGCTCCTTGTGCCCGGCGAGCATGGCGACGCGACTGACGTCTGCCTGCTGATCCGGGAGCACGAGGGTGCTGCCACGACCCGCGCGGCCGGCACGGCCGGTGCGGCCGACGCGATGCGTGTAGCCCGTGTCGTCCTCCGGCGGGTCGAAGTTGATCACGTGCTCGATCGCTTCGAGATCGAGCCCGCGTGCGGCGACGTCGGTGGCGACGAGCGTCGTCACCTTGCCGCTGCGGAACTTCTCGAGTGCGCGTTCGCGCGCCGACTGCACCATGTCGCCGTGGAGCGCGGCGGCGTTGATGTTGCGCCGGTTGAGCTTCTGCGCAAGCCGGTCCGCCCCACGCTTCGTGCGGACGAAGACGAGTGTGAGACCTTCCTCGGCCTCGAGCATCTCGACGAGCGTGTCGACCTTTCCGTCGGGCGTGACGGCGACGAAGCCGTGCGAGATGATGCCGTCCTCGTCGCTCGAGTGCCGCTGCGCCTCGAAACGTGAGGCGTCCTGCGTGTACTCGCGTGCGAGCTCGCCGACCTCGCCGTCGAGCGTGGCCGAGAAGAGCATCGTCTGGCGCTCGCGCGGCATGCGCCGGAGAATCCGCTCGACCTGGGGCTTGAAGCCCATGTCGAGCATCCGGTCGGCTTCGTCGAGCACGAGGACGTGGACGTTGTCGAGCGAGATCATCTTTCGCTCGACGAGATCCTGGAGACGACCCGGCGTGGCGACGACGATGTGCGCGCCCTTGAGCTTCTTCGCCTGTGCCGGGACGGGAGCGCCACCGTAGGCGAGGCCCACCTTGACGCCCTTGGCCGTGGCGAACGACTCGATCTCCTCCGCGACCTGGAGCGCGAGCTCGCGGGTCGGCACGAGGACGAGCGAGCTCGGCGTCTTGGCATCGACCGGGGTCCGCTCGACGAGCGGGATGCCGAAGCCGATCGTCTTGCCCGAGCCGGTCGGCGCCTTGGCGAGGATGTCGCGGCCCTCGAGCGCGTCCGGCAGGACGAGGGTCTGGATGCGGAATGGCTCGGTGATGCCGCGGGCGGCGAGCGCTTGCTCAACCGGCTCGCTCACGCCGAGCGTGCGAAACGTTTCAGACATATAGAAGTTCGACTCCTTGAATATCGGATTCGAGAATCAGACGCTCGAATCCGCTCAAAAGAGGAACGAGAAGCTGATCTCACAGGACGACCCATTGCCGTCCGTACCGCCAGAGTAGCAGCAGCCCCCGGACAGAGGCCGAAAACCGCCTGCAAATGGCTAGGACGCGGGGGTCTGCTCCCCTGCGCGCACCGCAATCTCGAGCCGATTTGCAGGCGGAGTGAGCGGGCACGCCCAGCTCGGGTCGTACGCGCAGGAGGGGTTGTAGGCGAAGTTGAAGTCGATCACGAGGCGGCCGTCGACCTCACCGAGATCCGAGCCTTTGACGGTGTCCAACACGTAGCGACCGCCGCCGTAGGTCTCCCGCCCGCTCGTCGCATCGGCGAAGGGAAGGAACGCGCCGCCGCCGTAGCCCTCGAGCCAGAGGAGATCGAGCGTCTGCAGCGCGCCGTCGAGCTCGAACCGCGCGCGGCCGAAACGCCGGAAGCGCGTCGACGAGCCGGCGCTGCCGGCGATCTCGCGCACGACGTCCTCCGCCGGCTCGACGTCGGCGAGCACGCGCAGCGACGCGTCGTACGGGAAGTACTCGAGAGCGGTGAAGCGCGCGCGCCCTTCGGGAGTCAGCGGCGACTGCGCGTGCGTGCGGAAGAGCTCGTCGCGAACCACGCGCCAGTGACGCCACGCGTCTTCCGGATCGGATGCGGCACGCACCTCCATGTACAGCTCGAAGATGCGCCGCTTCCAGTCGAGGAGCTCGAGCTCGTTCACGGTCCCGCCCGCTCGTTCTGCGCGGCGAGGCGCACGGTTTCCTCGGTCCGCTTCGCACGGGTTGCAGGTCGCTTCGCATCGATGAGCCGGCGCAGAATCGTCCGTTTTGCAGCGTCCGTGAACGCCTTGAAGTTCTGAGCGGCCTGCGCGTCCGCCACAAGCGCGGCCTCCAGGTCGGCCGGAATCTCGAGCGCCTCGGCCGCGTCGTACCGGCTCCAGGAGCCGTCCGCCTTCGCCACTTCGACGACACGCCGACCTGCGTCCGCCAGTACGCCGGCGTTCTCGAGCCGTGCGATGCGCTCTTTGTTCGAGCGCGCCCAGACGCTGCCGCGCTTGCGCGGTGTGACGAGCTGCATCAGCCGCTCGTCGTCCACCGGCTGCTCGCGACTGTCGACCCAACCGAAGCAGAGCGCCTCCTCGACGAGCGCGTCGTAGTCGAGCCGCGGCTTGCCGGTCTGCGTGCGCCAGGTGACGACCCACACGCCCTGCGCGCTCGCATGGTTCCGCTCGAGCCACGCCCGCCGGCCGGCGCGGTCGTCGACGTGGAAGAGCTCATACCCGTGCGGGCCGGCGCTCACCGTGAGACCGCGGTCTCCTCGGAGAAAGCGCCCGCGAGCTCCTCGAGCTCCTCCCCCGCCGTCGCGCGAGAGGTCGTACGCAGCGGTATCTCCCGGAGCAGCCACGTGAGCAGGAACGCGACGACTGAAAGCACGGCGGCGGTGACGAACACCGGGTGTAGCGACGCGGCGACCGCATGGGCGTACGCGTCGTGCAGCTTCGGCGTAAGCCTCTTGATGACCGCCGGGCTGACGGTCTTCGGCACGTGCGCTCCCGGTGGCAGATACGCGGCGAGCTTCGAGTGCAGGCTGTTCGAGAAGATCGCACCGAAGATCGCAAGGCCGATCGAGCCGCCGACCTGGCGGAACAGGATCGACCCCGAGGTGGCGACACCCATCACGCGGAACTCGACGGCGTTCTGCACGGCGAGCACGAGCACCTGCATCACCATGCCGAGCCCCAGGCCGAGCACGAGCATGTCGAGGGCCGCCGTCGTGGTCGACGAGTGGACGTTGAGGCGCGCGAGCAGCACCATGCCGACGATCATCACGGCGGTACCGACGATCGGGAACGGCCTGTAGCGGCCGAAGCGGCTGATCGTCCGGCCCGCGGCGATCGAGGTGACGAGCAGCCCCGCCATCATCGGCGTCAGCTGCAGCCCCGATCTCGTCGGGCTCATGCCCTTGACGACCTGCAAGAAGAGCGGCAGATACGTGATCGACCCGAAGAGCGCGAGCCCGATGATGAAGCCGATCGCGCTCGTCACCGCGAATGTGCGGTTGCGGAAGAGCTCGAGCGGCAGGATGGGCTCCTGTGCACGCCGCTCGACGAGCAAGAAGACCACGAGCAGGACGACGCCGATGACGATGAGCGCGATGCTCTGAACCGAGCCCCACGGTTCCGTCGTGCCGCCGAGGCTCGTGAACAGGACGATGCACGCGAGCCCACCCGCGAGCGTCGCCGCGCCGAGATAGTCGATCGCGTGCCGAACATGCTCGGCACGCGAATGGAAGACGACGCCGATGACGAAGAGCGCGAGCGCGCCGAGCGGCAGGTTGACGTAGAAGATCCAGCGCCACGAGAGGTTGTCGACGAAGAAGCCTCCAAGCAATGGGCCGATCACCGTCGACACGCCGAACACCGCACCGAACAGCCCCTGGTACTTGCCGCGGTCGCGCGGCGGGATGATGTCTCCGACGACGGCGATCGTCGTCACCATCAGGCCACCGGCGCCGAGCCCCTGGAGGGCGCGGAAGACGATCAGCTCCGTCATGCCCTGCGCGATGCCGCAGAGCGCGGATCCGACCAGGAAGATCACGATCGCGGTCTGCAATACGACCTTGCGCCCGTAGAGGTCGCCGAGCTTCCCGTAGATCGGGCCGGTGACCGTGGAGGCCAGCAGGTAGGCGGTGACGACCCATGAGAGATGCTGGAGACCGCCGAGATCGCCGACGATCGTCGGCAGCGCCGTCGCGACGATCGTCTGGTCGAGCGACGCGAGCAGGATCACGAGCATCAGCGCGCCGAAGATGACGCGGATGCGCTCTGTGGGCATGCCCGGTGTCTCGGGGGACATCGGTGCCTCTGCGGACATCCAACTGACACTACCGCGGGGCTCTCTCGACCTGCCCCGGACTGCTACAAGGAAGAGATGGCGAAGATCGAGAAGACAGAGGCGGAGTGGCGCACCGAGCTCGACCCCGAGCAGTACCGCGTGCTGCGTCAAAAAGGCACGGAAGCGCCGTTCACCGGCGAGTACGACCACGTCTTCGAGCCCGGCACGTACATCTGCGCCGGCTGCGGCGCAGAGCTCTTCGAGTCGGACACGAAGTACGACTCTGGCTGCGGCTGGCCCGCGTTCTACGCGGCGAAGGGCGAGGATGCGATCGAGGAAGAGACCGACGTCTCGCACGGCATGAGGCGCACCGAAGTGCTCTGCGCGAGTTGCGGCGGCCACCTTGGGCACGTGTTCCCCGACGGCCCCGCGCCGACGGGTCAGCGCTACTGCATCAACTCGGCGGCGCTGAAGCTCGAAGAGAAGTAGTAGTACCGAGCCGGTAGCGCAGGAACAGGTGGCTCTCGTGCCGCCTGATCGACACGAGGTCGCCCGCGATGCGAACATCCGGCAGGAGCTCGGCGCCGTCAGCCAGCGAGAGGCGCGGCCGGCCCGAACGTCCCGCGAGGAGCGGTGACACCGTCAGGAAGAGCTCGTCGACGAGACCCGCGGCGACGAACGACGTGAAGAGCGTCGGCCCCCCTTCCGCGAGCACGAGCTCGTGACCACGGGCGCGCAGCGCGTCCACGGCGGCGCGCGGCTCGACCCAGTCGCCGCCGCTCACGGCCACGACGTCCGTCGCGCTCGGAACGCTCGCGCGAATGTCCGCGGCGGCTCGTTCGGTCGTCAGCACGACGGCGCCTGTCTCGAGCACTGGATGCGTCGGGTCGAACGACCCGCCCGCGGTGACGACGGCGACGGCCGGATGCTCGCTCTTGCCGAGCCGTCGTCGAAGCTCCGCGTATGCGTCGGCGGCGGGTGGATAGACGCGTTCCGCACGCCACGTGCCCTTCGGCGACGCAAGCATCGTCCCCGAACCGACGACGACGACGTCGGCAAACGCGCGCAGGAGACCCATCACGAATCGGTCGGCGTCGCTCTCGTCGGAGATGATCGCGTTCGACCGCCCGACGTCCGGCATCGAGACGACGCCGTCGATCGTCTCGACGAAGTTCGCGAAAACACACGGGCCTGCGAAACCGAGATTGCCGCCGTAGAGGCGGCTGAGCGCCTGCGGGAGATCGACCAGCGGCAGGTCGGCGCGCTCGTCCAGCAGCTGGAGCGGCGTGAGCGTCACGAGGTGCGGCGGGCCCGCACCTCGTCGAGGAACTCACGGCGGAGGTCCGCGTCGTTGTCGTATCCGCCGCGCCAGAACGTCGTCACCGTGCGCGAGCTCTCTTCGCTGACACCGCGCATCTGCGTGCAGAGGTGCGACGCCTCGAGGTGGACCGCTACGCCCTGCGGCGCCACGAGATCGACGAGCCCGTCTGCGATCTGCTCGCCGAGACGCTCCTGCACGGTGAAGCGCCGCGCATAGAGGCGCACGAGCCGGGTCAGCTTCGAGATGCCGAGGATCTCGCGGCCCGGAACGTACGCCACGTGCGCCACGCCGTGGAACGGCAGCGCGTGGTGCTCACAAAGCGAGAAGAACGAGATCGGCCCTTCGACGACCTGGCTGTGCGTGCCGGCGACGCCGTCCGGACGTTCCGCAGGAAATGCGGTCCGGAGCTTCGCATCGCCGTCGTAGCCCGCGGTCGCGTCGACGAGCGCCTGCAGGAAGCGGCGCGGGGTGTCGCGCGTGCCGGGCGTGCCGAGATCCATGCCGAGACCGGCGAGGATCTCTGCGAGGTGCTGCTCGAAGCGGTCGAGCTCCGGCGGCGCGATATGCCGTGGCGCGGCGTGCTCCCAGCGAGCGGGGAGCTCGACGATATTGGAGTCGTCGTCCTCTGCCTCTACGAAGCGGTTGTTCATGAGATCCCTCCTGGTTGGCCCTGCAGAACCGCACCGCTGCGAAGCGTCTCACGTCGCAGGACGAGCAGCGCGACAAGCACGAGCTCGCCGGCAAGCACCCACACGAACGCGAGCGGATGGCCCACGGCGATACACACACCGAACGCGGCAAGCTGCGGCGTCATTCCCATGTTCGCAAGCACCACAACGGTCAGACGGTCGTGATACGCGGCGCGCACCTCGTCGGATGCCCCACGAAGGCGAGACTCCGTAAAGCGCTCGACGAGCCTGTCCTGCCAGCCGTAAGAGACTGCGTACACCCGCTGAAGAAACAGTGTGAGCCCATGCGCCTCCGGTACCGACACGGCGGCGCCGCGATAGAGCCGCTCGACGTTGAAGTTGACGCTCAGGACGGCGGTGAGCGCGACGAAGCCGACGAGCGCAGCGACCGGCGCACCCGCATACCACCCGAGCCCTGCGAACAGCGCCGCATCGACGACGAGATCGCACTCCGAGTCGAGGTAACGGCCGAGCAGCGTGACGCGGCCCGCGAGGCGCGCGAGTTGCCCGTCCGCATTGTCGAGCACGGTCTTCAGCTGGATGAGCAGCGCCGCGACGACGAGATGCCCGCGCGCGAGCTCGACCGCTCCCGCGACGCCGGTGGCGCCCGCAGCGAGCACGACGGCGGGTGGCGGGACTCGCAGCGGCAGCAGCGCGAGCACGACGAGATGCGCGAGCGGACGGTAGACCCGCTCGCACAAGAGGTCGGTTCCGGCTCTCGCCTTGCGCGACCGGGCGAGGGCGGTCCTATACAAGCATGGCCTCGTCGAGCGGCTTCGCCGCGCGGATCAGGTCGCGTGCTGCGTCGACCTTGTCCCACGTGTTCCAGAGCAGGAAGCCGCGCGGCCGCCGCTCGTCGTCGACGTAGGCGACGACACCCTTGCGGTTCGGCTCGTCCCACCGCTCGATCGTGTCGAGGCGCGAGTCGACCTCCCCCACCGCCTCGTAGCCGAGGTCGAACAGGTCGGAGTAGAAGAACGGCAGGTGGTCGTAGGGCCGCCCGGCGCCGGCCATGTTCGCGCCCACCGCCTTGCCGTGCGAGTTTGCGTGGTCCTCGTGCTCGACGCGGGTGTTCTTCCCGAGCGCCAGGATCGGGAAGTTCGCGACGTCGCCCGCCGCAAAGACGTCGTCCCGATCGCCTGCACGACCGAGCTCGTCGACGACGATCCCGTTGTCGACCGGAAGTCCCGCCGCCTCTGCGAGCTCGACGGCCGGAACGATCCCGAGCCCCGCCACCACGACGTCGGCCTCGAGGACGCGCCCGGAACCGGTCGTGAGGCGGCCGTCCCGCACCGACGCAACCGTCTCACCCGTGAGCACCTCGATGCCCTGCTCGCGGTAGTACTCGGTCACGAACTTCGCGAGGTGGGCCGGGAACAGTCGCGAGCCGATCGCGTCGTCGGGAAAGACCATCGTCACCGACGAGCCCGCGCCCTTCAGAGCGGCGGCGATCTCCGACCCGATGAAGCCCCCGCCGACGACGACGAAGCTCGTGCCGGCGCCCGCCCGCGCACGCAGCGTCCGGTAGTCGTCGAGCGTGCGGAAGTACACGACGTCGTCGTCCGCGTCCTCGAGCTCGCGCGGATGTCCACCCGTTGCGAGCAGCAGCTTCTCGTACGTGTACTCGTCGCCCTGATCGTCGACGGCACGGTGCCCGTCGAGATCGAGCTCGACGATCCGCCGGCCGAGCACGAGCTCGACGTCGCGCTCGGCGGTGCCGCGCCAGATCTTCGCCTCGTCGCCGCCGGCCCAGAGCTTCTTCGTGAGCGGCGGCCGCGCGTACGGCGGGTGCTCCTCCGCTCCTACGAGCGTGATCGTGCCGTCGGTGTCGTGCTCGCGGATTCCCTTGGCCGCGGCGTCTGCGGTCATGCCGCCGCCCACGATCAGATATCGAGTGCTCGTACTCACGTTGCCCCATTTCCCTCGGAGTGACGTATCGTCATACGATCAAACGTCGCCGGTCGGTTCTTCATGGACCTGCATACTGCTTGCATGAGCGTGCCGGATGGATGGGTCGAGGCAGATGGAGCCCTCGAACGAACCTTCGAGCTGCCGTCGTTCCCCGAGGCGATCGCCTTCGTGAACCGGGTCGCCGAGCTGGCACAAGCGGAAGATCATCATCCGGACGTGACGATCTCGTATAAGAAGGTCACGCTGCGCTGGACGACGCACTCCGAGGGCGGCATCACCGAGCGCGATCGCGTGCTCGCCGTCCGCTCGGCCGCCCTCTTCGCTGCGCAGTAGCGGTTCAGCGCAAGAGCTTGACGACTGCGGCGTGCGCGATCACAAGCTCCGGCTCCTTCTGCAGCAGCGAGACATAGCGTCGCCCGAAGGGCGTGTCGGCCTTCGGCGGTAGGAGGAGCTCACGCGCGCGTTCGAAGAGCTCCTCCGGCGTCGCAATCTCGGTCTCGTCGTCGTCCTTCACGTCGAGCGTGTCGTCGATCGCCAGGATCAGCGCCGAGAACGGTTGGAACCATCCGTAGCGGAGCGGGTCGGAGACGATCTGCAAGAACTGCGGGCCGCTCAGCTCGCCGTGGATCCGTTCGAGACCGCGGCGCTCGGCTCCGAGCACCGCCTTGTGCAGGGCGAGCAACGGCAGGCGGAGCGCACGGAGGTCGTCGGCGGTGGACATGCTCCGCGTGTTCTACCGCGTCTCGCCGGCGGGCGTTAGCCGCACCCCGGCGTCGCGTCGGCCGGCTACCACAGGCACGCCGACAGCCTGCACTAGGTTTGCGGGTGTCTCCGGCGGTAAATGACGTCTGCGCTCGCCGTAGCTCCTGACCCCGAAACCGCAGGAGGCCTCGATGTCGCCCATCTGGTTGATCGTGCTCATCCTGCTGATCCTCGCCGTCGCAGGCGGCTTCGTGATCAGCAAGTTCCTGTTCCTGATCCTGATCATCGTCGTGATCGTCGCGCTCGTCGGAGGGCGTGGACGCTCCTAGAGCTCTCGCGCCGGCGACGGGAGAAAGAAGACGAGGACGCCGAGCAGTGTGACGAAGAAGCCGAAGCGAAGGGGCCAGGTAAACGGTGTCACGAAGATCGACGTTGCCTGGGCAAGAAAGGCCGAGGCAGCGAGCGTCGTTGCGACGGATCCGCTCCGAAGCCAGCGCCCCGCGAGCAGAGCCATGCCGACACCCGCCAACGGAGCAGCGACAAGCGCAACGAACGGGAATCTAAAGAGGACCGCAAGCCCGATACCCGCGAAGGCCGCCGACCAGATCTTCGCCGGCCGGACAGTCCTGCGCGCCCGCACAAGGCGAACAGGCGGTGTGAGTATCAGCGCCGGCGTTGGTGGAGCAGTCCCCGGAGGCTGAGAGAACAGGTCATCGGCTGGCGCCACGAAGTCTTCACCGGTCACGGTCACCGCATGGGCAGAAGCTGTTGCCTTCTCAAGCAGTGGCTCATTCGATCTGGGGAAGGCCCGGGTGCGCTTCTACGACGGCGACGAGGCGATCGTCGGCGCATCACGCATCGAGCGGTAACCACACCCCTTCTCGCATCAGCAGCCGCCCGAACAGCTCGTTTGCCTCACGCCACGCGCGGATCTCGGTCGGCGTCACGCGCAGGTACACGTAGTCGCCGGGCTCCGCGCGCGCATCGAAGCCGGTGTGCTCCGTGTGCGCATCGACGGTCGCGTCGTCGACGCCTTCCATCACACGGCCGTCGACGAGCACGACGTCCCGCGTCGGACCGACGCCGACGCGCGCGACGCCGGCACGCAGGAGGTTCGTCGCGGTCGGAGACGAGCGCGGCGTCGCGAGCACGAGCGCAGCGCCGTCCCAGTAATAGGAGAGCGGGACGAGATCGGCGTTCCCCAGCTCGTCCGCGCTCGCCACCCAGCAGTCGACCTCCGTGCGCAGCAATGCGAGCGTGTCCGCCTTGCGCTGCGCACGCGACCGCGGCACCGGCCTCACGCCGCGATCTTCTCCAGCAACGCGTCGATGCGCGCGAAGCCCGCCTTCGCGCCCTCCTCGACGCCGTACTGCATGGTGGTGTCTCGCTGCTCGGTCGTCTCGAAGCGCATCGTCTGGGTCAGCTTCGTCTGCTCACCGAGATCCTCGAACTCGAGCGTCTGCAGGTGATTCTGGAACGTCTGCACGAGGCGCGCGGGTGGCTCGACCTCGCGGAACTCGCCTTCGACGACGCCGAAGGCGGTTCGGAACCGGTAGGTGCCGCCGGGACGGACGTCCATCTCCTCGACGACGGTGCCGTCGCCCCACCATTCGGGGATCAGCTCCGGATCCGTCCAGACGGAGTAGACGTGCGTACGCGGTGCGTCGAAGATCCGCTCGACGCGGATCTCGAGCTCGTTCGGGGTGGTGACGGTGGTGCTCATCGTGCTCCTTTCGTGCGTTGGACAACCTGCGCGAAGCGGTCGAGCCGCTGCAGCCACGTGCTGATGCCCTCGAAGGCATAGGGCACGAGTGCGCATCTGCGGGCACGGCCGACCTTCTCCGTGGCGACGAGGTTCGCCTCCTCGAGCAGCCGGATGTGCTTCTTCATCCCGGTCAGCGACATGCCGAAGGGCTCGGCGAGCTCGCTGATCGTCGCGCTGCCGCCGCCGAGCCGTTCGAGCACGGCGCGCCGAGTCGGGTCGGCGAGGGCCGCGAACGCGAGGTCGACGGTCGGCAGATACTGAACCATTTAGTTCAGTATTGCAAACCTCTCCGGAAAGGGCAATAGGTCCGCGTCGTGTGCTTGCTCGTCGCCGCTCCGAGGTCCGGTACACGGACGACCCGGAGCGCGCTCATCAGCTCGACTCCGTCTTTCGGCGAGAGGCGTGAAGGCGCCACTCAGCGCGAACCCATCGATGAGGATCGTCGAGAGCAAGAGCGCCACGAACGGAGCAACCTTCCTACCCCTCGAGGAAAGCTTCGCCGTCGTTCGGGACGAGAAACGACTCGAGCTAGTGCGTCAGCCCATCTCGATCTCGACCGGCACGCCGAGCCGGCCGAGACGGCGGAGATGCCTGTGGTGCGAGCGGAGCGCGACCCAGAGCGACGGCTGCGCGGTATAGCGCACGCCGTGCTTTTCCGCGTTGCGCCGCACGATCTCGGCGATGCGCGGGTAGTGCGTGTGCGGAACGCGCGGGAACAAGTGATGCTCGATCTGGTAGTTGAGCCCGCCGAGCACCCACGTCAGGAACGCGTTCCGCGGGCAGAAGTCGACGGTCGTCTCGACCTCGTGCACCGCCCAGATCTTCTTGTGCGCCTCGAGCTCCTCCGCTGAGGTGAAATCGGCCTCCTCGACGCAATGGGCCAGCTGGAACGTCGTCGCGGTGACGAGGCTCGTCGCCATCGTGAAGCCGACGTAGCCGGCGGCGACGACCCACCAGGGATACACGAGCAGCGGTGCGACGATGGCCCAGGCGATGAAGATCCCCTTGCCTGCCAGCAGCCCGGCGAGATCCCAGCTTCGCGGCATGCGCACGGTGCTCTTGCCGATGCGCCGTCTGATCAGGGCAGCGATGTCGGCGCCGGTCTGCCAGCGGATCACCATGACGCTGTAGAGCGGCCAGATGTAGATGTGCTGGAGCCGGTACCACGGCTTCGGCTCCTGGCTCGGCATCAAGCGGGCGAACGGCGTCTGGCTGATGTCGTCGTCGTAGCCGTCGACGTTCGTGTACGTGTGATGGGCGACGTTGTGCTTCACCCGCCACGCGTAGCTCGAGAACCCGAGCATCGCGTCGGCGGTCCAGCCCATCAGGTGGTTGAAGCGCCGCGAGCGGAAGTAGGCCCCGTGGTTCGCGTCGTGCTGGACGCAGAAGCCGATCAGCACGGTCCCGAGCACGAGACCGGCGAGGGCGAGCAGGCCGAGCGCAACGCCCGGCCGCACGAAGACGATCGAGACCCAGGACGCCGCCCAGATGGCGAACGCGACCACGGTCTTCGCATACAGCTCCAGATGGCCCTTGAGGCGCGTCCCACGCGAAGCCAGATAGAGCTCGACCTCTCGGCGGGTCTCGAGGATGAAATCGCCGCCGTTGTCGAACGACAGCTTGCGCCGAGGGGTGTCCACGAACCACGGACAGTAGCCGTGATCGGCGCAAGTGGGAGCTTTTTCCCGAGCCAGCGTCCCTGAGTTAAGGGAGAGGCACGTTTCCAACGGGTGCCGATGCAGAGGGAAGTGAAGAGCGACCCTCAGTCTCGACTGAACGCCGACCAGCTCGATCACGCGCTCGCCCATAAGCGCGTGGGCCTCGCCGGGGTCGAAAACGAGGACGAGCGGGCGCGTCACGAGCAGGCGATCGAGCAGATGGCGAGCTACGTGACGATGCTGCGCGACACGACGACGACGTCGGCCTCGCTCGCGGCGGCCTACGGGCCCGACGGGCGGCTGCGCCAGCCTTTCTCGTTCAAGCTCGAGTTCCCGAACGGAAGCTGGAACGTCGACGAGAAGCAGCTCGAGATCGCGCCTCAGATCGGCGACATCGTCTCGTTCGGCGACGGTCGCCCGTGGCGCGTACGCGCGTCGCAATTCGTGCGCGCGCGGCCGACGCGGAAGCCCGCACGCGAGTTCTTCGTGTGCGCACCCGCCGCCTAGTCGATCGGTAGTTCAACGCGCTGACGGCCGCTGTCGTCATTATCCGTCGCGATGAGCTGGCACCCGATAGCGGATAGAGCCGCGGCGAGAAGTCTCGGCGACGCGCTGCGACGTGTCGGCTACACCGAAGAGGCGGTGATCGAGCTCCTCGGCGAAGAGGGCTACGGGATCACGCGAGACGACGTCCCGGTCGGCGAGCGCCGGCTGCCGGACTCACGGCTCGGCACCGTGCTCCGTGCGCTGTTCCTCCAGCAGCCGGTGCCGGTTGAGGACCTGGCGCACGCGCTCGGCCGCGCGGCCGTCGAGGCGCTCGAGGCGACCGGCCTCGCAGCCGTCGGCGACGAGGTCGCCCTCCATGGGCGCATCGTCCCGGTCGGCGACCTGTTCGTGACCTCCGACGATTTCCCCGGCGAGGACGCCGAGAAAGACCCGCCCGACTTCGTGGCGGCCTATACGCCGACCTCCAAGCTCTGCGACGCGCTGACTCCCAGAGGGCCGGTCGAGCGTGCGCTCGACATCGGCACGGGCAGCGGCGTGCAGGCAATGCTCTCTGCGCGCCAGGCACGCGAGGTCGTCGCGACGGACGTCAATCCCCGCGCCCTCGCGTTCACCGAGCTGAACGCGGCGCTCAACGGCTTCACGAACATCGAGTGCCGGCTCGGCAGCCTGTTCGAGCCGGTCGAGGGTGAGACCTTCGACGTCATCACCTCGAATGCCCCGTTCGTCGTCTCGCCGGAGAACCGCTGGGCGTATCGCGACGGCGGGCTCGAGGCGGATCAGTTCTCCGAGCTGATCGTGCAGGAGGCGATCAGGCACCTGAGCGACGACGGCTACGCGACCCTGCTCGTCAGCTGGGTCGCCGAGGACGAGGACGACTCGGAAGCGCGACCGCTCGAGTGGGCCGCGGGAGGCGAGTGCGACAGCTGGATCCTGCCGATCTACGCGCTCGACCAGCTCGACCACGCCGTGCGCTGGAACGTCCACCTCACAGGGCAGCCCGAGCCCTTCGGGCAGGTGATCGACCGGTGGACGAGCTATCTCGACGAGCTCGGCGTGGAGATCGTGACCGAGGGCGCCGTCCTGCTGCACCGACGGGCAGGGGAAGCGCACACAGCGCGCGTCGACGTCATCGACGACGACGTGGTCGACCACGCGGGCGACCAGATCAAGCGCGCGTTCGAGGCACGGGCGCGGCTCGTCGAGCTGGGGAAGCCGAACGACCTCCTCGACGAGCACGTGTCGCTCGCCGGTCTCGTT
>DATEXK010000347.1:0-5797 GCA_035257065.1 Gaiellaceae bacterium
GGCGAAGTAGCTGCTGTAGAGCACGATCCCGCCGAGCAGGTACATCCAGTACGAGAATGCGTTCAGGCGTGGGAATGCCATGTCGCGCGCCCCGATCATCAGCGGCACGAGGAAGTTCCCGAAGCCCGCGAGAATCGGGACTACGACGAGGAAGATCATCGTCGTGCCGTGCATCGTCATCGTGCTGTCGTAGCTGTCCTTCGTCAGGAAGTGCTCGTTCGGCGTTGCGAGCTGCGCGCGCATCAGCAGAGCGAGGACGCCACCCACGGCGAAGAACACCAGAGCAGTCCCGATGTAGAGGATGCCGATCCGCTTGTGGTCGACGGTCGTAAGCCAGCTCGCGACGCGACCCTGCTTCCAGTTGGCGGGGTAGACCGGTTCCGCTCTAACCGCCACTTGCCGCCGCCCCCGTGTAGACGTTCTTCTTCAGATACGCGAGCAGTGCGTCCATCTGCTCCTTCGTCCAGCTCTTTCCGACCGGCGGCATCTTGTTCCGCCCGTTGCGGACGATCGCCTCGAGCCCGGCGGCCTGCGTGACGATCGGGTTCGTGGCGAGCGCGGGGCCGTAGTCGCCCTGACCCTGCATGCCGTGGCACGTCGCGCAGACGCCCTGGAACTCGGTGCGCCCGAGCTCGGAATGAGCGGCGCCGGCGAGCCAGGTCTGGTAGTCGGCGTCCGACGTTGCGATCACCGTCGCGTGCATCGCCTCGTGGTAGAGGCCGCAGAACTCGGCGCATTGGCCGGTGTACGTTCCCACGCGATCGGCCGTGAACCAGGTGTGGTTCGTCCTGCCGGGAATCGCGTCGGTCTTGCCGCCGAGCTCCGGAATCCACCAGCTGTGCGCGACATCGGGCGACGTGATCGTCAGATACACAACGGTTCCGGTGGGGACATGGAGGTCGCCGATCGAGCGGGCGCCGTTGGGATAGTCGAACTGCCAGTAGAACTGGTGGCCCTCGACCGTGATGTCCAGGCGGTTGCCTGCGCTTGCGGCAGGCACGTCCGAGATCTTCGGGAGCTGCCAGAACACGAAGAGCCCGATGATGCAGAGGATGATCGCCGGCGCCACGGTCCAGATCAGCTCGAGCCGCGTGTTGCCGTGCACCTGCGAGCCCTCGACCTCTCGTCTGCGACCACGGCTCCGGTACTTCCAGACGAAGACCACGAGCGTCGTCTCCACGATCACGAAGACCGCGGCAGTGAATCCGAAGACGAGGTAGTACGTCGAGTTGATGTGATGTGCGTTCGGTGAGTGCGCGTGCTGGGGCGTGAAGCCGCCGTTTGCGGCCGCAGCAACACTCGCCGTCGCCAACGCGACGGCCGGCACCAAGATCAACGCAAGCGCCCGAGCTACCAGAGCGGGCATTCTATGGGTGTGGCCGAGCGCTCGTTCGTCGACCTGCCGTCTATCGTCCCCGACCGGTTCGAGGTGTTCGTCAACGGTGTCGAGCAGGCTCGTGGCGTCGATTACGAGGTGCTGGGACGCTCCGTCGTCTTCCCGCGGCCGATCGCCCAGGAGGGGCGCCTCGGCTTCTGGCGGTGGACGGCGATGTGGCTCGGCATCGCGGGGTCGTATCGCAAGCACGAGAACGTGGACATCGTCTACGAGCTGGGTGGCCGCAAGCAGGTCGCGACCGGGCTCAGGCCCAAGGACTACGAACCGTAAGGGCTACGCACCGACTGCGGAAAGCGCGCGCCCCTCGCGTGCCGCCCGCAGCAGCTGCACGACGGTGCTCTCGAAGACGTCGCCCCCGTCGAGCGCGTACTCCGCGCGGAAGTCGACCGCGCCGTTCAGCTCGACGATGAGGTAGCCGTTCTCCGTCGGGAGGAGGTCGACCCCGACGAGATCCGCGCCGATCGCGGCCGCCGCCGACAGGGCGAGAGCGCGCGCGAGCGGTGGCGGTTCCGTGGGCTCGGTGATCCCGCCGAGCGCGACATTCGTCCGCCATTCGCTCGGCGCTGCGAGGCGGCGCGCCGCACCGACGACCCGGCCGCCGGCGACAACCAGCCGCAGATCCCAGCCCTGCGGCTGCACGAGCTCCTGCGCGAGCACACCGTGCTCGCGGAACCAGCCCCGGAAGCGCAGGCGGTCGAGCTCGTTGTCGAGCTCGGCCTGGGTGCGGCAGAGCGACACGTCGCGTCCCCAGCTGCCGAAGCGCGGCTTCAGGACGAGGGGAAGCTCCGGCGCTGCGGTCGGCATCCCCTCGGCGATGTGCCACGTGTGCGGGTGCGGCACTCCGGACAGGCGCATGACGCGGGAGGTCAGCAGCTTGTCGTGCGCGGCGACGAGGGCGCCCGGCGGATTGAGGAGCCGGACGCCGCCCGCGGCGAGCCGATCGAGCTCGGGGATTCCGCTCTCGATCCCGTCGAGCCCCTCCCGGACGTCGAGCCGGGCGAGTGCGATGTCGTCAGGCCCGAGGAGGCGAAGGGCGTCGCGCGGGGACAGGACCGAGGCGGAGTAGCCGAGGCTCTCCGCGGCTGCGACGAGGCGAAGGTTCGTCTCGGAGCGGCTGTGGGCGACCACTGCGAATGTCATGCCCGGATGGTGTGCGGGCTGCGGGCCGGCGTGGGGGTCGCTGTGGTGAACCGGAGGTGACGGACTAGATGGTTGATGCCATGGCGGGGTGCGTCTGGGGATGGCCCAGGCCAAGCCATGTGGTCGGGTCAGCCGAAGGCAAGGCTGGTTGCCTTACCAAGGCTGGCCCGGCCGCAGGGCGCAGCGCATGAGCCACCATCCAGGCGTGCACGGTCGTGGGATCGACCATCTAGCATCGATGTGATGAGCGCGCACGCCGCACCGGCCTCCGACGGCCGGAGCGTCTCGATTCGAGGCGCGACGTATCCGGTGGTGCTGCCGAAGCTGAGCGATCCGCGGCTGCATCTCGCCGCGACGATCACGTCGCTCCAGGTGCTCGGGCAGGTCGCGTTCCACTTCCGCCTTTCGATCGCCCAGATCCTCGTCTCGCTCGCAACCTGCGCGGTGATCGAGGTTGCGATCACGCTGTGGAAGCAGCGTCTGATCATGTGGCCTGCGAGCGCGCTCCTGACTGGGAACGGCGTCGCGTTCGTCCTGCGCGTGCCGGGCACGCAGCACGGTGACTGGTGGAGCACTCGCGGTTGGTGGATCTTCGTCGCGACGGCCGGCGGCGCGCTCCTGTCGAAGCACGTGATCAAGTGGCGCCGCGAGCACATCTTCAACCCGTCGAACATCGGGCTCGTCGTCGTCTTCTTGGCGCTCGGCCGCGCGCGCGTCGAGCCGCTCGACTTCTGGTGGGGGCCGATGTCGTGGTGGATGGCGCTCGCGCTCGTGATCATCGTGAGCGGCGGCTTCACAATCCTCGCGCGGCTCGAGCTGCTGCGGGTTGCACTGTCGTTCTGGGCCGCGTTCGCAGTCGGGATCGGAGGCCTTGCGCTTGCAGGCCATGTGATGACCGCCCGCTGGCACCTCGGGCCGATCAGCGGCTTCTACTTCTGGTGGGTCCTCGTCACCTCGCCCGAGGTGCTCGTGTTCCTGTTCTTCATGATCACCGATCCGAAGACGGCGCCGCGCGGCCTGCGCGAGCGCGTCGGTTACGGGATCACGCTCGGCGTCCTCGCCTCCGTCCTGATCGCGCCGACCCGCACCGAGTTCGCGGCGAAGGTCGCGCTCCTCTCGGCTCTTGCAATCGTCTGCCTCGGCAAGGCGCTGCTCCAGACGTTCCCTGTGCGCGTCGACCGGACGCGGCTCGCGCTCGCGACCGCCGCGGGAGTCGCCGTCTATGCGGGCGTGGCGATCTTCGCGACGAGCCCGGCGCCGTCGCTCGCCGCGCAGAACCTGCCCCGGGGAACGCTGCCGCCGATCACGATCCTGCCGTCACCCGGCGTCCAGACCCAGCTCGACCGGCGCACGGCCGAGCTGATCGCCTACGGCCTGACCGAGGCGAGGCCCGTCCCGTCGGGCGACTCGCTCCGAATCCATCTCGAGGCGGGCACCGACCAGGCGCCGCCGACCGCGGTGGCGCAGCTCGGGAGCAGCACGTATCGCCTGCACGTGAACCCCGACGGCGTATGGTCTCTCGCCACCACGTCCCGGCCGCAGCAGGTCGCAGCGCCGAAGAGCGATGCGCTCGCCCGGAACCGGTTGACCGACGTCGCGTCATCGGTCGGTCTCGACTTCCGGCAGGGCTCGTTCCGCTTCGGGATCTCGAACGAGACCAAGGCGATGATGGGCGGCGGCCTCTGCTGGCTCGACTACAACAACGACGGCTGGGTCGATCTCTTCGTCGTCAACTCGTACGCGAGCGCCGACACTTCCGACTGGCAGTCGCACGGCGGCCTGCCGCGCACCGCTCTGTTCGAGAACGTGCACGGGACGTTCCGCAACGTCAGCGCGAAGGCGCACGCGAACCTCGCGGTGCAGGGCGACGGCTGCGTCGCCGCCGACCTCAACGGCGACGGCCGGCCGGACCTCTTCGTCACGAAGACGGACGGCGTCGAGGTGCTCTGGAACAACGGCGACGGCACCTTCACGAGAGGCGGCCGCGCAGCCGGTCTGAATGCGACCGGCTGGTACACGGGCGCGGCGGTCGCGGACGTGAACGGGGACGGCCGGCCCGACATCTTCGTCGCCGGCTACTCCGACCCGAACGACCCCGTTCCGAACTCGGTCGCGGGCTTCCCCACGAATCTCGCCGGCGTCCGCGACCTGCTCTACCTCAACGAGGGCGACGATGCGCGCGGCACGGCGCGCTTCCGGGAGGTCGGCGTGCAGGCGGGGCTCGAGTCCTCCCAGTTCCGGCACGGCCTCGGTGCGACGTTCGTCGACTACAACGGCGATGGCCGCCCGGATCTGTACGTCGCCGACGACGAGGACCCGAACCAGCTCTACGAGAACGTGCCCTGGCCGGGCGGCGCGAAGGCCGATCCGGCGGGGCTCGGGTTCCGCTTCGAGGAGCGCGGGGCCGCCGAAGGGGTCGCCGACCCGTTCGCAGGGATGGGCGTGGCCGTCGCCGGCGGCGCGGCCGGGAGCCTCGACCTGTTCGTGACGAACTCGCGTGGCGAGCCATCGGCCGCCTTCAACGAGCGGACGACCGCGAGCTCACCGGCCTTCACCAGCGCGCGGCCAGACTTCGATCCGGCGCTCGGCAGCGGCTTCGCCGGCTGGGGCGCGTCCTTCGTCGACCTCGCGAACTCGGGAACTCCCGACCTCGTGCTCGCGGCGGGCGCGATCCCGGTCACGAGCCTCACGGCGAACGCCGAGCCCGTCCGCGTGCTCGGACCGGCTGCGGGGACGAAGCCCGACGGCCGCTTCGGCGACGCGAGCGGGATCCTCGGGGCAGGCCTGCGGCTGAACGGGCGCGGTCTCGCGGCCGCGGATGTGGACAACAACGGCCGGATGGACGTCGCCGTCAACACGATCGGCGGCAAGCTCGTGCTCCTCCGGTCGACGGGCCCGACCGGGCACTGGCTCGACGTCGAGCTGTCGCGGTTCACCCCCGGTGCTGTCGTCACCATCGTCCTTCCGGGCGGCCGGCGGCTCTCCGAGACGGTGCGTGCCGGCAGCAGCTACCTCTCCTCTGAGGATCCGCGTGTCCACTTCGGACTCGGGGTCGCGACGAAGGTCACACGCTTGACCGTGCGCTACCCGTGGGGCGGCGACAGCAGCCTTGCCGGCGTCCGCGCCGACCGGATCCTCACCGTCGCCGTGCCCGTGCAGCCGCCCGTCCGCGATCTCGCGTCGAGCTCGTACCTCCTCGCCGGCTGCACGCCTGCGAACCTGCACGGCCGGTCGGTCGCACGGGTGTGGGACGACGCGGCG
>DATEXK010000348.1:0-2031 GCA_035257065.1 Gaiellaceae bacterium
GATCAGCGCCAGCGTCTGCAGCACGGAGTCGTGCACGCGCGCGGCAAAGTCGGCGCGCTCCTGTGTCCGGATCCGCTCTGCGCGCTCCGCGTCGCGCTCACGCCCGAGTCGCCAGGCCCACGGGCCGAGCAGCAGGACAAGCGCCGCCGCCACAGCACCCGGGGCGAGCGTCGTCGTCGCGCTCCCGTGCCGGTTCCCGCCCACGAAGATGAAGATCCCGGCGGCCGTGAGGACGATCGCCGTGACGCGCGCACGCTTCCGGTCGAGCCCGAGCGTCGCGCTGCCCGTCGCAAGGGCCGCGCCCGCGCCGATCAACCCCAGCGGCCAGACGAGCGAGTCGGCGAGACCGAGGCCGCGCAGAGCAAGGATCACCGACCAGACGAGCAGCACCGTGCCGGCGATGCGACGGCGGCGCGGAGGTTGAGCCTCGCCGGGTGCCGGCAGTAGGGCCCAGGCGCCGAGATAGACGACGATGCCCGCCCCGCTTGCGAACGCCAGCAGCGCGAAGGTGAGGCGGACGAGCGTCACGTCCATCGCGAGCGCCTCGGCGATGCCGCTGCAGACGCCCGCGAGCACGCGGCCGCGCTCCACGCGCGTGATGCGCGGGAGCGCAACCGGGAGCCAGAATGGACCGGCGCTCAACCCCGGTCCACCTCCACCTGGCCCAGACCGACACGAGCGTCGAGCACGAGCACGCGTGCAGGCGCGCTACCGAGATTGGTGGTCCGCTCGTGCACCGACGTGCCGTCGTTCGTGTTCCCGAACAAGGTCACCTGACCGGCGCCGGCCCGCGCGTCGACCTGCACGGTGACGTTCTCGGGCACCCGCACGACGAGGTTGCCGATCCCGAGGGTCGCCTTCACGTTCGTCTCGCCGACGGGAAACCGCACGTCCTGTAGATCGACGTCGAGGTTGCCGATCCCGTGCTTGTAGCGCGTGCCGACCGAAGCGAACGCCACCGGGTGCGCGACACGGTCGCCCACCCCGGCGAAGATCGGCACACGGACGGCGACGGCGACGGCGAGCACCGCGAGCACGCCGAGCCCGAGCACGACGACCGAGCCGACGCTGTGCCCGGTGGCCGCGCCTGCGGCGACGAGAGCACCCAGAACGACGGCCGCCACGGCAAGGACGATGCGCCAGTCGATGTCGGCGCCGGTCGCGACGTCGATGAGCGCCGCGAGACCGAGGCCGCTGATCAGTGCGGCGGCGGCGACCGGCCCGAACGAGCGGCGCCGGGTCACCGGCACGGCCCGCGCGGCCGCATTGCTGCCCGGCTCGGCGGGCGTCACGATCGTCGCCGGCCGATCGCGCCTCGAGCTCGCCTGCCACCAGACGATCGCCGCGCCGACGAGCGCCGCGCCGACCCACAGGTTGCCCGGGCTCGGCCAGATGTGCGCCGACGAGAGCGAGACGAGCCCGGCGAAGGCGAGGAGGCCGACCCCGACGAGCAGCCACGGCCGTTCGCGGTGGTTCTTGATCGCGTCTGCGGCGATCGAGTCCTCGACGCCGTCGTCGGGCATCACGAGCCAGGCGGCGACGTAGAGCAGGATCCCGGTGCCGCCGGCGAGCGAGAGCGCAACGAAGCCGATGCGGTAGATCATCGGGTTGAGGTCGAAGTAGCGGCCCAGCCCGGCGCAGACGCCGCCGAGCCAGCGACCGTCGCGCGCACGGGACAGGCGCCGGGGCTCAGCCACCGGATTGGGGGCAGCAGAGCCGGGAATGGTCTCAGTGGTCTCGGTCATGGTTCATCTCCAAGTCGAAGTGTCGACTCAGAGGATCGTCCGTCCCGCTCTCGGCCGCTATCCGGCATCCCCCGGGGCTCTCCCGGATCTCTGGCCCGGATCTGGCCCGGATCGCGCACGGAAGTTCTAGCCTCTACGGCAGGAACTCGACGACCTGCTCGACCGGGCCGCGCTCGCGCGGCGCGGGCTCCCTGGCCGGCGGCCCCAGGTGGATCAGCCCGAGCACCCGCTCGCCGTGCGGCACGCCGACCGCCTCGCGGCCGCGGGCGGTCCGCAGGACGCCGGG
>DATEXK010000349.1:0-2078 GCA_035257065.1 Gaiellaceae bacterium
GGCATCCAACCGTTCGTCAAAGCCACGTTCGGCAAGCCAGCTGCGGTGATCGCCGAGACCGCGCGTGCGCTCGACGCCGACCTCGTCGTCCTCGGCCGCGCCAACGACCGCTGGCGGCACCGCTCACTCCGACAAAGGTCCGTGCGACGCTCCCTCTTACGACACCTGGACTGCGACGTCCTCGTCGTGACCCGTGGAGCCCACTGAACTCGGTGTGAAACAGACGGCTCTCCGGCGCCCATGCAAGCTCAGGCGTGCGCACATACTTCGGACCAGCCTGACGTTCTGGTTCTGACTGAGTCGCACTCGCTCATCACGTCGAAGAGGCGGTGAGGCAGAGCACGTTCAGGTGAGATAGCGCCACGAGTTACGTCGGTAGTTCAAGTAAAGAGGCGACGCTACGCGCCGTCAAACCCCACGCGCCCGGTCGCGCCACCCCTCCGGGGCGGGGTCGCCTCGCCTCGATGCCCGACCGAGGCCGCAGACGGGTGTGGCCTATTATCAGGTTCGCATTGATCGTTGCGGGCGCAGTGGTCGTCCTCGCATGAGCTGGCGCATCCGCGGGAGCTATTTCGAGTCGTGCAACTGTGAGCCAATCTGCCCTTGTCGAAGAATCGACGGCGTTCCGGGCGGTCGCTCGTCATACGGCGAGTGCTTGGGTGTCCTTTCCTGGGTGATCGAGCAAGGCCGTGTCGACGATGTCTCGCTCGACGGCCTCAACGTCGCACTGGCGACGCGCTACCACGATGACGAACCCGGCTCGCCTTGGAGCTTCGTCATGTACCTAGATGCCCGCGCGGATGCTGCGCAGCGAGATGCGCTCGAGGGCGTCTATTCGGGACGGCTCGGCGGCGATGCGCTAAAGCACTTTCCGTGGGCCTGGAAGGAGTCGGAGCGAATCGCGGTACGGCCGGTAGAGATCGAGGTCTCCCACGAGCCGAGACGTCAGTGGCTGCGGATCCGCGACCACGTGAGCGTAAGGATCCGTGACCGCTATCCCGGCCACGAGACCGTGACGTGCGTCATTCCCGGCCACGGGCGCAGCGGCGAGGAGCTCATCGCCGACGAGTTGCAGGTCAGCGACGGCCCCCTGCGCTTCGAGTTCCGTGGCAACTGCGGATATTCCTCACGCTTCGACTACGCAGGGTAAAACGCTCAAACAGACGCGAGCTAGGGCTTGATTCCGTTGGTCTTCTCGGTCGGCTTCCCGGTGCTTGGAGTCGTGAGCGTCATCTGCCTCTGGGCTCGCATCGGCGCACCCGAGTTCGGCTGCGTCAGGCCAGGGACGCTTCCCGGCGCGGATGCGACCCAGATGCCCGCCGAGATGAAGCCCACCGCGAACACCCTCGTCAGGTGCTCGCCGCCTGAGAGCACCTTCTGAGCGAAGATCAGTGTGGCGACGACCGCCATCCAAAGCAGGCTCATGACACCGAGTGCGAAGAGCACGATCATGAGCCCCCAGCAGCAGCCGACACAGTAGGCCCCGTGCTCGGTCCCCATCCTGATCGCGCCGAGCCGGCCCGGACGCCAGCGGCCGAGGATGAAGTGCAGGGGGCTCCGGCAGTGTCGGAGGCACAGGGACTTCAGCGGCGTCAGCTCGTACAGGCCGGCCATGGCGATCGCAGCGCCTGCGACGTAGGGGCCGCCGCGGTTCCAGGCGAGGAAGCCAGATCCGGCGTAGGTCACGAGCCGGTAGAGGCCGTAGGCAGCGAGCCCGTAGGCCGTCCAGACAGCGAGGTAGCTAAGGACGAACACCCAGGTCAGGGCGAAGCTCTGCTCGCGCCGCTGCCGCTCGCTCGAGATGTGGTGGAAGAGGAGCACCATCGGCGCCGCCGACGGAAGCATCATGGCGGCCATCATCGTGACCCAGACACCGAGGTACCAGCCGAGCCCACCCAGGTCGGTGCCCGGGCCTGCGTCCATCCCGCGCATCCGCTGCACGGTCACGATCCAAGTAACTAGCGCGGCGCCGAGCACGGCTGTGCTGATCAGAAGCGGGTTGCGCTTGCGGAACCATGCGTGGCCGAGCGTGCTCATCGCGGTCGGTTAGGGGGAGGCTAGTTCGACCAGTTGATCGG
>DATEXK010000350.1:0-3461 GCA_035257065.1 Gaiellaceae bacterium
ACCGGGCGAGCGGACAGCACTGCGACGGGACCCCGGCCAGGCTCCTATCAGGTCACGTTCCGCTCGGTTGGGGGATGCCCGACAGCGGCCGCGGCCCGAGCCGACAGATCACACCCCAGGGCACGAAGCCGGCGTTAACTCCGGTCAGACCCAAACCACAACCACCGGCAGGACCCTCTCAGCAACCGAGCTCACAGACGAACCCGGCTACTACTCGATCATCGCAGCATTAACTCGGTTTCGTAACAAAGTCCTATTAGGCCACGATGCCGTCGCGCAGAGCGACCGCCACTGCCTGGGTGCGTGTGCGCGCCCCGAGCTTCGTCATCGCGCGCTGCGAGTGTGCACGGATCGTGTCAGGCGAGAGATAGAGTGTCGAGCCGATCTCGGCGTAGGAGCTGCCTTCGGCGAGCATCCGCAGCACCTCGCGCTCACGTTCGGAGAGCGCCTTGTGCGTATCGGTGCGCCGGTTGGACGCGAGAGCGGCTGCGAGGACGGGGTCGATATAGAGGCTGCCCGACGCGACGGTGTCGATCGCGCGTCCGAGATCCTCGAGCGGCGCGTCCTTCAGCGCGAATCCGTGCGCGCCGGCGTCGAGTGCGTCGGAGGCGAGGCCTCGGTCGGAGACGCCGGAGTAGAGGAGCACCGCGGTCTGCGGCGCGACCTTGGCGATCTGTCGCGCGAGCTCGAGCCCGTCGAGCTTCGGCATTCGCACGTCGGCGATGCAGACGACCGGGCCGAGGCTGGTGACGGCTTCCAGAGCCCGGACGCCGTCCGGCGCGGTCGCCAGGACGTCGAACCCGGCCGCGGCGAGATACCGGGTGAGGCAGTCGAGGATCGGCGGATGGTCGTCGGCGACGACGCATGTGATGCCTGCGCGGTCGTGCAAGGGCACGGCGTCCATCGTCACCTGTGTTGTCGGCGGCGCGGAGGCCGAGGACGATCCACACTTCCGCGTATCCGGCCATCCCCGTTTCCGTGCACGCGGGATCCCCCGGATCAGGGCACGGTCATTGCCGGCTTCTCGTCCGGCAACTAGCTCGACGGGATGACGCACGCGTCGCCGAGGAATGCGTCGACGACCTGCGGGTCGAACGCGGTGCCACGGCCGGCCGCGATATGGGCCCGCGCGTCGGCCGCCGACAGGGCCGGCCGGTAGGGCCGATCGCTCGCCAGCGCGTCGAAGACATCTGCGACGGCGACGATGCGTCCCTCGAGCGGAATCTCCTCGCCGGAGAGCCCGCGCGGATAGCCGCTGCCGTCCCAGCGTTCGTGGTGCGTCCACGCGATGACGGCCGCGACGTCCAGCAACTCGTTGCCGGAGCCGGCGAGCAACTGATGGCCGACCTCCGTGTGGCGCTCCATCTCGACACGCTCCAGGGCGTCGAGGGGGCCGGTCTTTCTGAGCACCGTGTCGGAGACCGCGATCTTGCCGATGTCGTGCAGCGGGCTCACGAGACGGAGAAGCTCGGCTCGGGCCGGAACGACGTCGAGCGCAAGCGCGATCTGCTGGACATAGAAGCCGACGCGCTCAACGTGTGCGCCGGTCTCGCCGTCGTGCGATTCGATCGCACGGCTGAGCCTGGCGACCGTCTCGCCGTACGCGCGCCGCAACTCGAGCTCGGACTCCTCGAGACGCGCGATCGCGACCTCGAGCTGCGCGGTGCGCGCTGCAACCGTTTCCTCGAGGCTCGACTCGTAGATGCTCTGCGCCGCCTCGAGCTTGCGCCGACGCAGCGCGTTGGTTACGTCGATCAACAGCTGGTTGGCCTCGAATGGCTTCGTCAAGTATCCGTACGCGCCGAGTCGCAGCGCCGTGTCTGCGATTTCGGGATCGTCTCGGCCGGTCACCATGACCGTGGCGATTTCCGGGTGTGTGCGGCCAAGCTCTGCGACGAGGTCAAGCCCTGACCGGCCCGGCAAGCCGATGTCGCAGAGCACGACTTGAAACGAGCGCTCGTCGAGGATCCGGCGTGCCTCTTCCGCCGAGCCGACCGAGACGCAGTCGTGGCCGGAATCCGTGAGCACGCGCGAGATGAAGCCGCGAACCTGCACGTCGTCCTCGACGCAGAGGATCGGCACGCCGCTCACGCGATCACGACCGGCCGCGGTCCGTCGAGGACGCGCCGCACAGCCCGCGCGAGCTGGTCGGACGCGAACGGCTTCTGCAGCAACTCGGCGTCGATGCGCGGTGGCCCCGCCGCGGCGTACGCGTAGCCGGAGATGAAGAGCACCCGCAGCTCTGGGCGGCTGTCGCTCACGCGTGCGGCGAGCTCGTAGCCGCTCATCTCGGGCATCACGACGTCGGTGAGCAAGAGATCGACGCTGTGCTGCTGCTCGAGCAGCAGCTCGGCCTCGCTCGGGCGCGACGCGGCAAGCACGCGGTAGCCCGCGCTCTCGAGCATACGGCAGACGAGGTCCCGCACCAGCTGCTCGTCCTCGACGAGCAGGATCGTCTCGGTGCCCCGCGCGAGCGCTTCGACGCTCCGGTCATCCAGGACCGGCGGATGCCCGAGCTCGTGCAGTCGACCCGTCAGGCTCGTCGCGTGGTCGGCAGCCTTCGTGATCTCGTCCACGTCCGCGAGCTGCTCGGGCGCCTCGAGTGTTGCGTGGAGGACCGTGCTGTACCCCCTGATCACGAGCAGGGCGTTGTTGAGGTCGTGAGCAACCTCGTCCACGAGTCGAACGGCAGCCTCCAAGCGCACCGCGTCGTCAGCGGGCGGTGTCATGTGCTCCACCGCGCCGGGTGAGCCGAGTCGAGCAGCTCGCGCAGCGTGCGGGCCAGCTCTTCCATCGCGTAGGGCTTCTGCAGGTACCGCGCTCCCTCGACCCTTTGGAGGCTAATTCCGCTGTCGTTGTAGCCGGAGGTGTAGAGAACCTTCAGCTCCGGGCGCAGGGTGGAGAGCCGTTCGGCGAGCTCGATCCCGCCCATCTTCGGCATCAGGATGTCCGTCATCAGCAGCTGGATCGGATGCGGATGGTTCTGCGCGAGCTCGAGTCCCGCGGCCCCGTCAGCGGCGAGCAGCACCGTGTAGCCGTACATCTCGAGCATCTGCCTGCCAACCCGGCGGAGCGTCTCTTCGTCCTCGACGAGGAGAATCGTCTCCGTTCCGATCAGCGGGCGTTCGTCGGGCGGCTTCGGGCTGAAGGCTGCTGCCTCCTCGGCCACCTGCGGGAAGTAGATCCGGAAGCTGGTGCCCAGGCCGGGCTCGCTCTCGACCTCGATGTAGCCGCCGCTCTGCTTGACGATCCCGTACACGGTCGAGAGGCCGAGCCCCGTGCCCACACCTCGCTCTTTCGTCGTGTAGAAGGGCTCGAAGATCCGCGCGGCCGTCGCCGCGTCCATACCCTGCCCGCTGTCGGTCACGGCGAACACCACGTAGTCGCCTGGAGGCATATCCGGACGCCTGTTGGTGGAGAGCTCCGCGAGGGTGACGTTCCCGGTCTCCAGCAGGAGCGTG
>DATEXK010000351.1:0-4720 GCA_035257065.1 Gaiellaceae bacterium
GCGAGACGATCGTCGCCTGTACGACCGCAACGAGTGCGAAGGCGAGGCCGTAGCCGGCGAGCAGGTCGAGCTTCGCGAGCGGCATCGTCATCAGCCGCTCGAGCGTTCCGGACGTCCGCTCGCGCAGCATCGTGATCGACGTGACGAGGAACATCGTCACGAATGGGAAGAGACCGAGCAACGGCGCTCCCGCATGCTGGAACACCGGCCCGCCCCGGAAGAGCTCTTTCAGAAGCGTCTCGAGGAGGCACGGCACGCCGACGATGAGCACGATCGTGCGCGGGTCGCGACGGAGCTGCGCGAGGACGCGCAGCGTGACGGCGAGTGTCACGCGGCCGCTCACGCGCCACCCTCGATCAGGCGCAGGAACGCGTCGTCGAGCTCCTGCGCGCCGGTCTTGGCTCGCAACTCGCCCGGCGTCGACTGCGCGAGCAGTTGACCCTCGCGGATGAGCAGGAGGCAGTCGCAGCGGTCGGCCTCGTCCATCACGTGGCTCGAGACGAGCAGCGTCGTTCCACGCCGCGCGAGCTCGTGGAAGAGCTCCCAGAGATCGCGGCGCAATACGGGGTCGAGACCGACGGTCGGCTCGTCGAGCACGAGGGCGTCGGGACGCCCGAGCAGAGCAGCGGCGAGCGAGACGCGCGCACGCTGGCCACCCGAGAGCCGCGTGACGACGCGATCCGCCTCCTCTTGGAGGTCGACCTCGCCGATCGCTCGGTCGACCGCGTCGAGCCCGATCCCGAGCACGCGCGCGAAGAAGCGAAGATTCTCGCGGACGGTCAGGTCGCCGTAGACCGACGGCGCCTGGGTCATGTAGCCGACGCGCGCGCGCAACTCCTTCGCGCCGGCAGGCCGGCCGAGCACCTCGATGGAGCCGCCGGCGATGCGTTGCACACCGACGATGGCGCGGATGAGCGTCGACTTGCCACTGCCGCTCGGGCCGAGCAGTCCGGTGACCGAGCCCGGCGCGATATCGCAGCTCAACTCTGGAAGAACGACGGTACCGCCGCGCACGATGCGCAGGCGATCGACGCGCACTGCCGGCGTGTCCGTCACGCCGTCCCTGCGGACGCACGTGCGAAGAACCTGCCTTCACGGCGTTCGATGGTCAGCGGCAGTCCGAAGCACTCGCTCATCAGCTCGCCGGTCAGTGTCTCATCGATCGGCCCGGCGGCGACGACCACGCCGTCGCGCAGGAGCAGCGCATGCGTGGTGACGGACGGAAGCTCCTCGACGTGATGGGTCGCGACGATCGACGCGAGCTGCGGGCGCTCGCCTGCGATCCGCGCGAGCGACGCGATGAGCAACTCGCGTCCGGGAAGGTCGAGGCCGGCGCCGGCCTCGTCCAGGACGAGGAGCGCCGCGTCGGTGATCAGCGCGCGCGCGAGCATCACACGGGCGCGCTCGCCCTGCGAGAGCCCGGCAAAGGGCCGGTCGGCGTGCGGCTCGACCGCGACCAGCCGCAGCAGCTCCCGAGCCGCCGCGACGCGTCCGTCCGTGACGTGCTCCTCGAGCAACGCGCTCGTTCCGGTGACGCCGGTCAGCACGACGTCGACGGCGCTCAGGCCGGGGAAGAAGCGGGCGGAGACCTGCAGATCGACAACGCCGATGCGGTGGCGCAGCTGGGGGATGCGGATGCGGCCGAGCGTGCCGCCGAGCAAGGCCGCCGCGCCGGTGCTCGGATGCATCTGCGCCGACGCGATGCGAAGCAGCGTCGTCTTGCCGGCGCCGTTCGGCCCGAGCACGGCCCAGTGCTCCCCTTCGCGGACCGACCAGGTCGCGTCGCGCACGAGGAAGCGGCGCTCACCGTTCGGCCCACGCCTGTGCACCGACGCCTGTTCGAGACGGACGACGTCGCGCGGTGGGGCCGGGTCGCTCACGCCGAGCACCCTAACGAGAGCCTCTAGGCTTCCCGCGTGGTCCCGCTCTTCACCGCGAAGGATGTGTACGCCGCCGTCCCGCCCGAGCGCGCGGTCGACGCGGTGCGCGATGCGTTTGTCGCGTACGCGCGCGGCGAGTGGACGATGCCGCCGAAGGTCTACGTGACCGCATACCCCGCGGGCGACTTCCGGGCGATGCCCGCGCTCGGCGCCGGACACGCGCTGCTCAAGTGGGTGACGTCGTTTCCGGGCAATCCGGCGAAGGGCATCCCGACCGTGATGGGCGTCGTGCTCGTCTCCTCCGCGGAGGACGGGCGCCTGCTCGCACTACTCGACGCCGGCGCAGTGACGTCCATCCGCACGGGCGCAGCGGCGGTGCTCGCCGCGGAGACTCTCGGCCGCGCAGACGCGGAGACTGCTGCGGTCGTCGGAGCCGGCGTGAACGGTGAGGCGGCGGCGCGCACGTTTGCTGCGCGCGGGCGTGAGCCACTCGTGTGGGACATCGACGAGACCCGCGCGCAGGCTGTGGCCGCGCGGGTCGGCGGCCGCGTTGCGGCAACCCGTGCGGACGCGCTCGCGGCGGATCTGCTCGTCACGGTCACGCCCGGGCGCGAGGTGCTGCTGCCGGAGGGGTCGCTGCGTCCCGGACAGCACGTGAGCCTGATGGGGGCGGACGGGCCGGGCAAAGCGGAGATCGCGGTCGCCGAGCTCGCCCGCGGTCGCCTGTACTGCGACGACTGGGAACAGGCATCCCACGGAGGGGAGCTCGCCGCAGCAGTCGCGGCCGGAGCGATCGACCGAGCCGACGTCGCCCAGATCGGAGATGTGCTCATCGGAAGTGCAGAGGGCCGACAGTCGGCGGCCGATATCACCCTCTTCGACTCGACCGGCCTCGCCCTCCAGGACCTCGCAGTTGCGCTCATTGCGCTCGAGCGCGCGAGAGAAGTCGACCTGCAGATGATCGATTTGTAGCGTCTTGACGCCGACAGGCGCCTCGAACGAGTGAACTTCGCCCCAGCGGACGTCGAGCCGTACCCCATCCCGTCCCAGGCCGTTGCAACCACTCACGGCGAAACCATGCCGTCTGAAATCTCGGGCGACAAAGGAGCCGTCATCACCGCGCTACACACCTCATCTCCGCTCTTCGACCTACGACGCGTTGCCTATCGCGACCGCGTCCGTGTCCCGGACGGACGCATCGGCGCGGTTGTCGGCTTCTACCGGCGCACGGAGGAAGTGGTGCTCGTGTCGTTCTCGGCCGGCACCTCCGTCGAGTTCCTCGTGACGGAAGTCGAGGCGCTCTAGTGGGCGCCGCACGTGTGCCGAAGCGAGCGCACCTGCGGACCGCGGCGCGGCTCCGTGACGCTCCCGTTCGCGCGCGCAAGCCGAGCTCGCGGTTGATCGCGTTCGGCCGCCAATCCGCGTCCGTCGAGCCCCGCCGCCGAGCTCGACGACGTATCATGGTGCGGCTGACATGACGACCATGTGGAATCGGCTCAAAGCCAGGTGGCGCTCGCACGACGACGCATTGGCCGCGCGCGAGCTGAACCGGGAAGCAGTTCAAGCGGAAGCCGGCGACGCCGTCCCGACCGTCGTCAGCCCGTACCTGGATCAGCCGGCACAGCCGAGCACCGGGCTCACGCACCCCGAACGGGGCCACGAGGACTCAGCCGACTGAAGACCGCGCGCGCCGCTACGAGAAGCGCGCGGGATCGAACAGTTCGAGCTGCGGCGACGACGTGTCGCCGAGGATCGCGTCCGCGACGAGCTCGCCGCACGCGAACCCGAGCACGTTGCCGTGCCCCGAGTAGCCGCCGGCGATCCAGTGGCCGTCGCGGCCGGGCACGCGGCCGACGAGGGGCAGCATGTCCTGCGTCAGGCCGAAGATGCCGGCCCAGCGGTGGCTGATGCGCGGTGGCTCGCCGATCAGCTCGCCCATGAAACGCTCGAGCGACGCCTGGATCACCGGCGTCATCTCCTCCACGTCGGTGAGCTCGTCCATGATCGAGACGTCGCGGAAGCCGCCGAGCACGAGGCGCCGGTTCGGGAGCTGCTGCCAGTAGTCGAACCCCTGCCGCGCGTAGTGCGGGCGGTCGTACAGCACACGGTCGAGCGGCTCGCTGACGATCACCTGGCCGCGCGTCGGCCAGATCGCGTCGGCGAGCTCGGGCACCAGCCCGTGGCCGTAGCCGTCGGTCGCGACGACCACATGCGTCGCATCGAGTGACGCGACGTCGTCGACACGGTCGTGCTCCCGGATCTCGGCGCCGGCTTCGGCCGCGCGCGCTGCGAGGCGGCGCACGAACCGCGCAGGCTGCAGCGAGCCGTCGCCTGGGTGATCGATTGCGCCCTGGAAGCTGCTGAGCTGCGCAGGAAGGTCGTCGATCCACTCGGCGGCGATCCCGTCCTCGCGCATCGCGTCGTACTCGAGGCGAATGTGCTCGCGCTCTTCCTCGTCGGCCGCGAGCCGAAGGCTGCCCACGCGGACGAGGCTGTCACCCGCGAGCGACTCGATGCGATCGAGCGCGCGCTCCGTCCACTGCCAGAGAGCGAGCGCACGATCGCGGCCGTACGTCTCGCGTGCGATGTCGTAGCGGGTGGCGCCGCCGCGCAGCGCAAAGCCCCCGTTGCGGCCGCTTGCGCCCTCGGCGACGCCGCGCTGGTCGTACACACGGACGCTGAGACCGGCCTCGGCGAGCCGCAACGCAGCGGAGCAGCCGGTGATACCGGCGCCGACGATCGCGACGTCGACGCGGCCGTCGTGCCGCGCCTGCACGCGCTTCGGTGCTTCTTCCTCGAGCCAGTAGGGGTTGCCCAAACCGCGGCGGATGCTACTCGCG
>DATEXK010000352.1:0-2859 GCA_035257065.1 Gaiellaceae bacterium
TTGATTCCCGCCCCATGAGCGCCGCCTGCCGAACCGGCGGCTTCGGGAATCCAGGGGGAACCCCGCGGTTGCGGTGCGTCAAGAGCTGCCGCGCCCGCCCCGAGATCGGGGCAGGCGCGGCTTATCGGGCAATGTCGGCGGACGAGACCGGCTTTCGGCGGGTGCCGACCCGAAGCCGTCTCGGCGGTAGAGTCCGCTCATGGCGAGGGTGGGCGAGGTCATCGAGAACCCCGTGACGGGCCAACGCCTGACGTTCCTCGTCACCGGCGTTGATTCCGACGGCCAGCTCTTCCGGGCTGAGGGGGCCTTCCCGCCGGGCGGCTTCGCCGGCGTCGAGCACGTCCATCCCCACCAGGACGAGCACTTCGAGGTGCTCGCCGGGAAGGCCGGGTTCAGCATCGAGGGCGCGGAGCGGGTCCTCGGGGCGAGTGAGACGGTCGAGGTGCCCGCGGGCACCAGGCACACGTTCAGGAATGCCGGCGAGGACGAGATGCGGGTCGTCTTCGAGTTCCGCCCGGCGCCGGACTCGACCGAGCGCTTCTACGAGCTCTACTTCGCCTTCGCGCAGGAGGGACGCGTCAACGCGAAGGCTATGCCAGGCCTGTTGGACATCGCGCTGGTCTGGCCGCTGGTCTCTGACCATGCGGTGCTCGCCACGCCGCCCGCCTGGGTGCAGAACGCGCTCTTCCGCGCGCTGGCGCCGGTCGCACGCGCGTCGAGACGCCGGCTGCCTACCTGCGCGGTTGCGGACGCCGCGACCTGAGCGCTCAGGTAAACAGCGAGGGTTTGCCCTTGCGGTCGTCGTGGGGGCGCTGGTGTAGCAGCGGGCGGCCGCGGTGGCCTTCGAAGGTGTAGACGGATGGCCTTGGCGAAGGTGCGACGGTGAGCAGCCGAGCCTCACGACGCTTCCGTGCAGCGAAATTGCGCGTAGGGTTCGCAAACTCGGTTTCGCCTGCAAATTAATGGGTTCGCCAACCGGAACCGAGTTTATGCACCCCACACCCTATCCGCAGGGTCTACAGGCTCTCGCCAACCTCGTCGAGCCACACGCGTTGTCCGCGCCCGACGATAGCGGCCGTCAGCTCTCGGGCAAGCGGCTTGTCCTCGTACGCGTCGTTGACGACGAGGACGGCGCATCACGCACGGGACCAGCTTAGAACTGCGGAACGTGCGACGAAGCGGCGACGGCCTGAACGACCGGTCCGAGCACGTCGAGCGTCTGCTCGGCGAGATGCCGACCGCGGCCCCGGCGAGATCGAGCACGGTGCGAGCACCGGCCTTTCCTTTATCCCAAGGAGGAGCTGGCCGTTTGGGGGTGATCGACCGGGCACCCGCAAGAGACGATGTTGGACAACTCGAATGCTCCGTCCTGTCTCCGATCCCCTAGCTGCCGAGACGCCGTCGCGGCGGCTTGCGCTGGACTCCACCCTGACGCTCCGCGGCCTCGCGCGAAGGAGCCGGCCGTGAATGCGCTCGCGACCGAGACACTGGCTGCCCTGCTCGCCGGTCCCGGACGGGACGCCACCGCTCTCGTCTGTCCGGAAGACGGCGTGGCGCTCACGCTCGACCAGCTTGCCGAGGCGGTTGACCGCCTGTCGCGCCGTCTGAGCGCGCTCGGCGTCGAGCGGGGAGGACGCGTTGCGCTCTCGCTCCCGAACGGCCCCGAGATCGTCGTTGCGCTCCTCGCGCTCGCCCGTCTCGGCGCCGCGGCGGCGCCCTTCAACCCGGCCTACACGGCCCGCGAGTTCCGCTTCTACCTGGAGGACATCCGTCCGCGCCTCCTGCTCCTCCCGCGCGGAGGCCTCCCCGCCGCGCGCGAGGCTGCTGCAGGCATTGCCTCGGTCGTGGAGCTCGCGCCTGGTCAAGACGGGGAGCTCGAGGTGAGCCTCGACGGCCGCTCACCGCTCCCGTCTACGACGTTCGAGGAGGCTCAGCCCGACGACGTTGCCCTCCTGCTCCACACGAGCGGCACCACAGGGCGGCCGAAGCTCGTGCCGCTGCTCCACCGCAACCTGATGGCGACGTCGCATACGATCGCCGCGCACTACCGCCTGGGATCGGACGACCGCTCGTATTGCGCGATGCCGCTCTTCCACGTGCACGGCGTGGTCGCGTCCGTCTTCTCCGCGCTGCTGGCCGGCGGCTCGGTCGTCGTCCCGCGGCGGCTGGCGCGTCGCAGCGTGCTGTCCCAGCTGGCCACCCACGAGCCCACGTGGCTTTCTGCGAGCCCGACCGTCTACCACATGCTGCTGGAGGCGGACGGCAACGAGGCGGCTCCCGTCGCCACCGAACTTCGCTTCCTGCGCAGCTGCAGCTCGGCCCTGGCGCCGGAGCTCATGGCGCGTGTCGAGAGGCGTTTTGGAGTGCCGTTGCTCGAGGCCTACGGCATGACGGAAGCCGGACACCAGATCGCCTCGAACCCGCTGCCGCCGGAAGCGCACCTCCCGGAATCCGTCGGGATCCCGACAGGAACGGAGATTCGCGTCGTCGATGCACACTGGCGGATGCTCACCGCCGGAGAGGTCGGCGAGGTTGCGATCCGAGGCCCGGGGATCACGCCCGGATACGTCGAGAACGCGGAAGCGAACGCGGAGGCGTTCGACGGCGGCTGGTTCAGGACCGGAGATCTCGGTTCGGTAGACGAGCGAGGCTATCTCCGGCTGCTCGGCCGGCGAAAGGAGATCATCGTCCGCGGCGGTGAGAACATCTCGCCGCTCGAGGTCGAGCAGGCGCTCGTCTCGCATCCGGCCGTCGCGGACGCGGTCTGCTTCGGCCTCCCGGACGAGAAGTACGGCGAGACCGTGGCCGTCGCGGTCGTGCTGCGTGCGCCGTGCGAAGAGCACGAGCTCGTCGCCCACT
>DATEXK010000353.1:0-6408 GCA_035257065.1 Gaiellaceae bacterium
CGCAGCGCCGACGCCGGCTGCGCGCGCCTCCGGCGAGCGCACCTCGGGGTCTGGGGCGACGTGGCCGCCCCGCAACGCCGCCGTCGACTCGCGGGCCCAGACGAAGCCGAAGATCACGGTGACCCCAGCGCCGATCGTGGAGATCCAGAGTGGGTTGACGATCAGGCCGACGAGGATGACGACGACCCCGAGCGCAAAGCCGACGGGGCCGATCGTGGGTGCCGGCAGGTGCGGCTCGTCCTGCTTTGGCGGGTCCACCTGCTTTGGCGGGTCCACTAGTGATCCTCTCCCACGCGCATTAAGGCTGGATTCAAGCCGCGCCCTCCCCGGGCGTCAACGTCGTAGCAGTTGGCGCAACGACCGGGAAGTCTTATCGAATCCGTCGGCCGCTGCCGGAAGAACCAGCTCGATTCCATATTCGCTCCACCGCCGGCCGACGAGCGAGCGGATCTCCGGGCTCATCTCGATCTCCTCCGGCCAGGGCCGAGCTCCCTCCTCCGGGAGCTTTGCCGTGGCGTCGATGCCGAGCTTCCCGCCCACGAACTGTCGTTGCGGCGCGTGGTCGAGATGGTCGAGCGGGCCCTCGCCGATCGTCACGTCGCGGGCCGGATCGACATTTGCCCCGGCGTAGAAGAGCACCTCTTCGTAGTCGTGGACGTTCACGTGGGCGTCTACGACGACGACGCATTTCGTGAGGCTCAACATCCCGAGGCCCCAGATCGCGTGCATGACCTTCTGCGCGTGGCCGGGGAAAGCCTTCTGGATCGAGACGATGCAGCAGTTGTGGAACGCGCCTGCGACGGGAAGGTCGTAGTCGACGATCTCCGGCACGGTCGCGCGGACGGCGGGAAGGAAGATCCGCTCCGTCGCCTTGCCGAGCCAGGCATCCTCCTGCGGCGGCTTGCCGACGACGATCGACGGGTAGATCGCATCGCGTCGCATCGTCATCGCCGTCAGGTGGAAGACGGGAAAGGGCTCGGGCGGCGTGTAGAAGCCGGTGTGGTCGCCGAAGGGGCCCTCGCTGCCGAGCTCGTCCTTCTCGATGTATCCCTCGAGCACGATCTCGGCGTTCGCGGGCACCTCGAGGTCGACGGTGACGCCCTTGACGAGCTCGACGGACTCGCCGCGGAAGAAGCCGGCGAGCATCAGCTCGTCGATGTGCTTCGGCAGCGGCGCGCTCGCGGAGTACGCCGTGATCGGATCGAGCCCGAGCGCGACGGCCACCGGGATGCGACCGTCGGTGGCGAGCCAGTCGGCGCGGCCGTCCTTGTGGATCTGCCAGTGCATGAACGTCGTGTTCCGGTCGATCACCTGCATCCGGTACATGCCGACGTTCCGTGCACCGCTGCGCGGGTCGCGGGTGATCACGGCGGGGAGCGTGATGAACGGAGCCGGGTCGCCCGGCCAACAGCGCTGCACCGGCAGGAGCCCGAGGTCGACGTCGTCGCCCTTCAGCACGACCTCCTGCACCGGCCCGCTGCGCACGGTGCGGGCGCGCGAGTCGGCGATCGACTTGAGCTTCTGCAGGCCGCGCACCTTGTCCATCAGCCCGTTCGGCGGCTGCATCTCGAGGATGCCGCCGACGCGCTCGCCGAGCTCGTCGAGCGACTCGACGCCGAAGGCGAGGCACATGCGGCGCTCGGTGCCGAACTGGTTGATGAGCAGCGGATGCTGCGAGCCCTTCGGGTTCTCGAACAGGAGCGCGGGCCCGCCGGCCTTCACGACACGGTCGACGATCTCCGTGATCTCGAGGTCCGGGTCGACCTCCGCCGTCACGCGCACGATCTCGCCCTCGCGCTCGAGCAGGGCGATCCAGTCGCGGAGATCGCGAGGAAGGGCCACGGAGGATCAGTCTAGGCGTACAGGTGGATCCGGCCTCCACGGTACGCTCGCCCGGTGAAGACGGTCATCCTCGCCGGCGGAATGGGCACGCGGCTCAGCGAGGAGACGAGCATCCGGCCGAAGCCGATGGTCGAGATCGGCGGGATGCCGATCCTCTGGCACATCATGAAGATCTACTCGGCGCATGGACTGAACGACTTCGTGATCTGCCTCGGCTACCGCGGCTACATGATCAAGGAGTACTTCGCGAACTACTACCTGCACACCTGCGACGTCACGTTCGACGTCGCGCGCGGCTCGATGGAGGTGCACCAGTCGAGCGCCGAGCCGTGGCGCGTAACGCTCGTCGACACCGGCGCCGACACCGCAACGGGCGGGCGTCTGAAGCGCGTCCTGCCGTACGTCGGCGACGAGGATTTCTGCCTCACCTACGGCGACGGACTCGCAGACGTGGACCTCACCCATCTGCTCGAGTTCCACCGCGCGCAGGAGACGCTCGGCACGGTCACCGCCGTCCAGCCCGGTGGACGCTTCGGTGCCCTCGACGTCGAGGGGAGCCGTGTGACGGCGTTCCGTGAGAAGCCGGCCGGCGACGACAGCTGGATCAACGGCGGCTTCTTCGTCCTCTCGCCGAGCATCGGCGACTACATCGACGGCGACGAGACCGTCTTCGAGCAGGAGCCGCTGCGGCGCCTTACCGCCGAGGGCCAGCTGTCGGCCTTCGAGCACGACGGCTTCTGGCAGCCGATGGACACGATGCGCGAGAAGAGCCAGCTCGAGGAGCTCTGGCGGTCCGGCGCCGCCCCGTGGAAGGTCTGGACGTGAGCTTCTGGCGCGGCCGCCGCGTCCTCCTCACCGGCCACACGGGATTCAAAGGAAGCTGGCTGGCGCTTCAACTCGCCGAGCTCGGCGCCGACGTCGTCGGCTATGCCAACGGCGTCCCCACCGAGCCGGCGCTGTACGAGCTGGCCGACGTGGGTCGCGATCTTGTCTCCGTCAACGGCGACGTGCGCGACGCAGAGCTGCTCCGCAGAACTGTCGCCGAGCATCGCCCTGAGGTCGTCTTCCATCTCGCGGCTCAGGCGCTCGTGCGCGCGTCGTACGAGGACCCGGCCGGCACCTTTGCCGTCAACGTGCTCGGAACGGTCAACCTGCTCGAAGCGGTGCGCGCAGCGGACGACGTGCGCGTCGTCGTGAACGTGACGACTGACAAGGTGTACGCGCCACACGTCGGCAGCGCGCCCTACACAGAGACAGAGCCGCTCGGCGGCCACGATCCGTACTCGACGAGCAAGGCGGCGTCCGAGCTCGTCACCTCCTCCTACCGCGTCTCGTTTCCCGGCGGCGCCACGCTCGCGACCGCCCGCGCGGGCAACGTCATCGGCGGAGGCGACTGGGCCGCCGATCGGCTCATCCCCGACCTGATGCGCGGCGCGCTCGGCTCTGAGCCCGTGGTCGTCCGCAACCCGGACGCCGTCCGTCCCTGGCAGCACGTCGTCAACGCGAACAGCGGCTATCTGCTCCTCGCCGAGAAGCTGTGGGACGACCCGTCGCTCGCCGGCGCCTGGAACTTCGGCCCCGACGCGGACGACGCAGTCGCCGTGAGCGCGCTCGTCGCGCGACTCTCGGAGCTCTGGGGCAGCGAGATCGAGCTTCTCTCGCCGACACTCGCGCAGCCGCACGAAGCGGAGACGCTCCGACTGGACTCGAGCCGCGCGCGCAACGCACTCGGCTGGCAACCGCAGTGGGATCTCGATCACGCGCTCACGAGCATCGTCGACTGGTACCGGACGTTCGCGGCGGGCGGATCGATCCGCGACGTGACGCTCGCGCAGATCCGCGACTACAGCCGCGCCCCTGCCGCCCGGTGAGCGCCTGCCGGCTATGCGGCGCGCCCCTCGAGCACGTCGTCGCCGACCTCGGAGTCTCGCCCGTCTCGAACGACTTTCTCCGCGAGGAGGACCTGGGCCGGATGGAGCCGTTCTATCCGCTTTGCGCGCTCGTGTGCGAGGTGTGCCTGCTCGTCCAGCTGGAGGCGTTCGAACCGCCCGAGAAGATCTTCTCCGACGACTACGCGTACTTCTCGTCGTTCTCGACCGGCTGGCTCGACCACGCGCGCCGGTACACCGACGCGATCGTCGAGCGCCTCGGGCTCGGAGCGGAGAGCAAGGTCGTCGAGATCGCATCGAACGACGGCTACCTCCTGCAGTACTTCGTCGCGCGCGGCATCCCGGTGCTGGGCGTCGAGCCGACGGCGAACACCGCCGCGGTGGCGATCGCAAAGGGCGTTCCCACCGAGGTGCGTTTCTTCGGCAGCGAGACGGCAGCCGATCTGCACCGCGCCGGCCACGCAGCCGATCTGCTGATCGCGAACAACGTGCTCGCGCACGTCCCCGACCTGAACGACTTCGTCGAGGGGCTGTCGCTGCTGCTCGCGCCGGACGGCGTGCTCACGATCGAGTTCCCGCACCTGCTGCGGCTGCTCGAGGAGGCGCAGTTCGACACGATCTACCACGAGCACTACTCGTACTTCTCGCTGCTGACCGCATCGCGCGCACTCGAGCGGCACGGGCTCGCGATCTTCGACGTCGAGGAGGTGCCGACGCACGGCGGCTCCCTGCGAATCTATGCGGGCCATGCACCGCGCGAACCGAGCGAGCACGTGCGCGAGCTCCGGGAGCGCGAGCGCGCCGCCGGGCTCGAGGAGCTCCCGACGTATCTCGCGTTCGCCGAGCGGGTGCGCAGAGAGAAGCGTGAGATCGTGCGCTTCTTCATCGAGCAGAAGGAGGCCGGTGTCTCGATCGCGGGCTACGGCGCGCCGGCGAAGGGCAACACGCTTCTCAACTATTGCGGCATCGGTCGGGACTTCATCGACTACACCGTCGACCTGAACCCGCACAAGCAGGGGCGCTATCTGCCGGGCACGCACATCCCGATCCGCGACCCGGCCGAGATCCGGCGCACGCAGCCCGCGCTCGTCTTCATCCTGCCGTGGAACCTCCGCGAAGAGGTGATCGAGCAGCTCGCGTTCGTACGCGAGTGGGGCGGCCGCTTCGCCGCGCGCTCGCCCAGCATCCGGATCTTCCCGTGACCAGACTGCGGGTAATCAGCCCGGGAACGGGCGGCCGTCGATCCAGCCGATCTGACGCGCCGGAACGCCGGCGACGATGGCTCCCTCGACCACCGATGCCGTGACGACGGCGTTGGCGCCGACGACCGCGTTCTTGCCGATGGTGACGCCCTTCAATACGACCACGTTCTGGCCGAGCCACACGAAGTCGCCGATCTCCACCGGGAGCGCGACGAGCGGCTGCCTCGCACGGTGCAGGTCAGGCGCCATGCCGTGGTCGTGGTCGCGGATCGCGACGTTCGAGCCGATCAGGACGCCGTTGCCGATCGTGACCGACTCCGCCGCCGCCACGCTGAAGTACCCCTCGATCTGCGCGTCGTCGCCGATGCGCACGCGCCCCGGCTCCGCGTCGGCCGCGGACAGCACCGCCTCGAGGCGAGCGCGCGCGCGGATGGATACGTCGCGGCCGATCTCGATGCGGTCGGGCTCGGTGAGCGCTTCGAGCGGCCACCTGATCGCCGAGCCTTCCCCGAACGAGGCAAACGACGCGGCGACTCGGCGGTGCCACGCACGGTGATAACGGCGGACGGCGTAGTCGACGAGCTCGGCCAGCATCCGGTCAAGCCTAGTCTCGCCTGGAACAGCGCGGTGCTCGTGACCGCGCAGGTCGTCACGGCCACGCTCGGCATCGCGACGCTGCTCGTCGTCTCGCGCCTGCTCGGGCCGACCGCGCTCGGCGAGTGGCGCTTCGCCACCGCAGTCGCCGGCTACCTGCTGATCGTCTCGGACGCCGGGCTCTCCGCATTCGCCGTGCGCGAGATGGCGCGCGAGCGGACGCTGACGCCGCGCCTTGGCTGGCCCGTCGTGGTCGTACAAGCGGCCGTCGCCGGCGTGCTCTACGCGCTCCTGATCGCCGGGCTTCTGCTCTCCGGGATGTCCGGCCGCGCGTTCGCCGTCGTCGCACTGCTCGGTCTCTCTGCGTTCGTTCACGCGCTCGGCATCGGCCACGTGTTCCAGGCGCACGAGCGGATGTCGACGATCGCACTCGTCTCGGTCGTATCCACCGTGACGGCGACGGCCGTCGGCCTGGCCGCGCTCGCGGTGACCAAGCAGCTCGTGTGGCTCGCCGCCGTGCCGATCGCCGTGGGGATCGCCGCGAACGTCGTCCTGCTGCGCATCGGTCGCCGTTCCTTCGAGCTCCCGTTCACTATGCCGACGCCGCAGGCGGCTTTCGCGCTGCTTCGCTCCGGCGCCCCGTTCCTCGTCGCCGGGATCGCGACGCAGCTCATCTTCAGCGCCGACGCGATCCTGATCCAGATCTTCCGCGGCGCGCACGAGCTCGGGATCTATGCGGCCGGCTACGCGATCCCGGCGCAGTTGCTGCTTCTGACCGGTCCGATGATGGCGGCCGTGTATCCACGACTCTCGACACACGGCCCCGCCGGCTCCGCCACGCTCACGGCTTCGCTCGCAGGCGTGCTCGGCTTCCTCCTGCT
>DATEXK010000354.1:0-6498 GCA_035257065.1 Gaiellaceae bacterium
GACGATCTGCCTGATCGGCTCCGGACCGATCGTGATCGGCCAGGCGGCCGAATTCGACTACGCGGGCTGTCAGGCGCTGAAGGTGCTGCGCGAGGACGGCTACCGCACGATCGTGATCAACTCGAATCCGGCGACGATCATGACCGACCCGGGGTTTGCCGACCGCACCTATCTCGAGCCGCTCGACCTCGAGGGCGTCGCGGACGTGTTGCGCCGCGAGCGGCCCGACGCGCTCCTGCCGACGCTGGGTGGCCAGACCGCTCTCAACCTCGCACGCGAGCTGGCGGAGTCGGGCATCCTGGACGAGCTCGGCATCGAGCTGATCGGCGCGAAACTCGACGTGATCAACCGCGCCGAGGACCGGCAGCTCTTCAAGGACGCGGTCGAGTCCTGCAACCTGCGCGTCCCGAAGTCGATCATCGTGACCGACATCGCGCAGATCGAAGGCGTTGCGACACCCGCCGTCGTCAGGCCGGCGTTCACGCTCGGCGGCCACGGCGGCGGCTTCGCGAACACGCGCGACGAGCTGCACGCGCAAGTCGAGATCGGGCTGCGCGAGAGCCCGATCGGCCAGGTGCTCGTCGAGGAGTCGGTGCGCGGCTGGGACGAGTTCGAGCTGGAGGTCGTGCGCGACCACATCGACAACGTCGTGATCGTCTGTTCGATCGAGAACCTCGATCCGATGGGCGTGCACACCGGCGACTCGGTCACCGTCGCCCCGCAGATGACGCTCTCCGACGAGGCGTACCAGGAGCTGCGCGACGCGGCGGCCGCCGTCGTGCGCGCGGTCGGCGTCGACACCGGCGGGTCGAACATCCAGTTCGCGCGTGACCGGGTGACCGGCGACATCCGCGTGATCGAGATGAACCCACGCGTCTCGCGGTCGTCCGCGCTCGCCTCGAAGGCGACGGGCTACCCGATCGCCAAGGTCGCGGCGAAGCTCGCAGTCGGCTACACGCTCGACGAGATCCCCAACGACCTGACTGGCACGACACCGGCGAGCTTCGAGCCGACGCTCGACTACGTCGTCGTCAAGTTCCCCCGGTTCGCATTCGAGAAGTTCCCGGGCGCCGATCGCACGCTCGGCACGCAGATGAAGTCCGTCGGCGAGACGATGGGCATCGGCCGCACCTTCGGCGAAGCCTTTCTGAAGGCAATGCGCTCGCGCGAGCTCGATCCGGGCGCCGCGACGCCGTGGCAGACGCTCGCCGACGTCCCGGACGGCGTGCACCCGTTCTTCCAGGAAGAGATCTGGCGGATCCAGGAGGCGCTGCTCGACATCGCCGGCAGCTCGATCGACGACCTCGTCGCGGACGACTGGCTGCGGCTGAAGCGGCTCGGTCTCTCCGACGCCGACATCGCCGACGCCGCGGACGTTCCCGAAGCCGCGGTGCGCGCACGCCGGCGCGACTGCGGCGTCCGGCCCGTGTACCGGCGCGTCGACTCGTGCGCCGCCGAGGTCGAGGCCGCGTCGAACTACTTCTACTCGACCTGGGGCGAGGCGGACGAGGCGCCTCCGAGCGGCCACCGCCCGCGCGTCGTCATCCTCGGGTCCGGGCCGAACCGGATCGGGCAGGGCGTCGAGTTCGACTACTGCTGCGTGCACGCCGTCGCGACGTTCCGCGAGCTGGGCTACGAGGCGGTGATGGTCAACTGCAACCCCGAGACCGTCTCGACCGATTACGACACATCCGACCGGCTCTACTTCGAGCCGCTCGACGCCGAGTCGGTGCTCGCGGTCTGCGACCGCGAGCGTCCCGCGGGCGTCGTCATCCAATTCGGCGGCGGGACACCGCTGAAGCTCGCGCGGGCGATCGAGAGCGCCGGCTACACGATCCTCGGCACGCAATACGACGCCGTCGACCTCGCGGAGGACCGCGAGCGGTTCGCGGGCCTGCTGCGGGCGCACGACCTGCGTGCGCCGGCGTGGGGGATGGCGGAGTCCAGCGAAGACGCGGTGCGCGTGGCGAACGAGATCGGCTACCCGGTCCTCATCCGGCCGTCCTACGTGCTCGGCGGGCGCGCGATGCGGATCTGTTACACCGACGAAGAGGTGGGCGAGGTGCCCGTGCTCGGCCGCGTGCTCGTCGATTGCTTCCTCGAGAACGCCGTCGAGATCGACGTCGACGCGCTCTGCGACGGCACGAACGTGTACATCGGGGCGGTCATGCAGCACGTCGAAGAGGCGGGCGTGCACTCGGGCGACTCCGCGTGCGTTCTGCCCGCGCCTGGGCTGACGCCCGCGCAGACCGAGGAGATCCAGCGCACGGTGCGCGTCCTCGGGCGCTCGCTCGGCGTCGTCGGCCTGCTCAACGTGCAGCTCGCGATCACGCCCGACGGTGGCCTCTATGTGCTCGAGGCGAACCCGCGTGCATCGCGCACGGTCCCCTTCGTGAGCAAGGCGACGGGCGTTCCGCTCGTTGCTTCGGCGTGCCGTCTCTCGACCGGTGTGCGGATCTCCGATCTCGGCCTGCAAAAGGAGCGGCCGCCGAAGCAGTGGAGCGTCAAGGCCGCCGTGCTGCCGTTCGCGCGCTTCCCGGGGAGCGATCCGGTGCTCGGCCCGGAGATGCGCGCGACCGGCGAGGTCATGGCGAGCGCAGCCGATCTTCCGACCGCGCTCGCAAAGGCCGAGCGCGCAGCAGGGCGTGCGCTGCCGCGAAGCGGCGCCGTGTTCCTTTCGATCCGCCATAGCGAGAAGAAGTCGGCGGTGCCGATCGCCGCGACGCTCATCGGGCTCGGGTTCAAGCTCTTCGCGACCGAAGGCACGGCGCACACGCTCGCCGCTGCCGGTCTCGAGGTGGAGTCGGTGCGCAAGGTCAGCGAGGCCACGGGCGACGAGCCGACAGTCATCGACCTGATCCGCCGCAAGCGCTGCGACCTTGTCATCAACACGCCGGAAGGCCGCGACGCGCGTTCCGACGGCTACGCGATCCGCGAAGCCGCGCTCAGCCGCCGCATTCCGTGCATCACGACGATGGCGGGCGCTGCGGCCGCAGTGCATGCGATCGCGAACGCGCGCGCCGACCAGGCCGTGTCGCTGCAGGAACGGATCGATGCCGAGACGCGAACGGCTTAAGGTCAACGGCGCCGAGTCGGTCGGCCCGTACGTGCTCTTGCGGCTCGAGCGCGGCGAGCTCGACCCGGGCGGTCCAGGACAGTTCTTCATGCTCGAGGCGCCGGGCCGCCTGCTGCCGCGGGCGCTCTCGCTCTGCCTCGCGCCGGCGGGCGAGCTCGCGTTCCTCATCGACCCGATCGGGCCCGGAACGGAAGCGCTGTGCACGCTCGAGCCGGGCGATGCGATCGCCGTCTTCGGCCCGCTCGGAAACGGCTTCCGCCTCGACGTCGAGCGGCCGCTGCTCGTCGGTGGAGGAATCGGGATGGCGCCGCTCCCGTACCTGGCCGAGACATTGCGCTTTCCGCCCGTCGTACTCGGCTTCCGCAGCGAGCATCACGCGGAAGCAGCGGTCCTGTTACCCGGCGCCGAGGTGGCGATCGATCCGACGTTCGTGACGGAGTTGATCCCCGCCACCCTCAGCGGACAGCATCATGATGTCCTCGCGTGTGGCCCCGAACCGATGCTGCACGCCGTCGGCGAGCTCTGTCCGGGCGCGCAGCTCGCCTGGGAGGCGCCGATGGCCTGCGGCTACGGCGCGTGCTACGGCTGCGCGGTCGAGATCGACGGCGAGCTAAAACGCCTCTGCATCGAAGGTCCGGTGCTGGTGTCCTCCCAGCAAATGAATGCCGGCCTCTCGCCCGCGATCACGCGGCGCGCTGGGGCGTCCTCGGTCGACCCCATAGAAACCACTATGGAGCCTCCCTGCGTCCTTCCATCGCTTGGTGCTTGCGACCGAGAGACTCGGCGACATTCGCTGGGAGGACACTGTGCTGCTTAACGCATCAGGCTGCCTCGACGCGCTGACGGCGCCCGACGTCGCGCGTCGACTCGACGGTTTCGTCACGAAGACGATCACCCCGCTGCCGCGCGCGGGGAACGCGCCGCCGCGGATCGCGGAGACCGCGCACGGAATGCTGAACGCGATCGGGCTCGCAAATCCCGGACGCGAGCGGTTCCTCTCCGACAACCTCCCACGGCTCCGCGAGCTGGGCATTCCGCTCTGGATCTCCGTCGGCGGCTTCTGCGCGCAGGACTACGCCGACACGTGTGCGGCGCTTCAGGACGTCGAGGCGATCGAGCTCAACCTGTCGTGTCCGAACGTCGACGAGGCCGCGGAATCGGCGGCCGAGATCGTCGCCGTCTGCCGTGACGCGACGGCGCTGCCGCTCTACGCGAAACTCTCGGCCGCGCATCCTGACGTCGCCGCAGTGGCGCGGGCCGTCGCCGAAGCGGGCGCCGACGGGCTCTCGCTCGTGAACACGCTGCGCGGCATGGCGCTCGATCCGAAGACCCTCGAGCCGGTGCTCGCACGCGGGACCGGCGGGCTGTCGGGTCCGACGCTCAAGCCCATTGCGCTCGCGGCCGTGCATGCGTGCTACGCAGCGACGGCGCTCCCGATCGTCGGCATGGGCGGCGTCACGACCGGCCAGGACGCACTGGAGTTGATCGCGTGCGGCGCACGGCACGTCGCGCTCGGCACGATTCTCTTCTCCGATCCCGACGCGCCGGAGCGCGTTCGCGCCGAGTTGCGAGCCGCTGCGGAGGCCTTCGGTGTTGCCCAGCCTGACGACGTTTACGCGCGCGCGCACGCGGGCGAAAAACGCCTGGAGATTGCGCCAATAGTCGCAGCTTGATCGCGAGCGAAGCGTTGTTATGATCGTGCGCTCTGATGTCGTCGACAAAAACGCAGACACACGCGCCGGTCCGTTCGCTCGACCAGCGAATGGACGCACTGAGACGAGCGAACGACGTCAGGGTCAGGCGGGCGAAGCTGAAGAAGGATCTCAAGGACGGCCGCGTCCGCATCGAGACGATCCTCGGCGCGCCTCCCGAGTACGTCTCGACGGCAAAGGTGATCGACATCCTGATGGCCGTGCCGAAGTTCGGACGCGTCAAGGCGGCGCGCTTCCTGAACACGTGCCGGATCAGCCAATCGAAGACCGTCGGCGGCCTTTCCGATCGTCAGCGCACGGAACTGATTGACCTCTTCGACCGCTAAGCCGCTGCCGTTCTTCGTCATCACCGGTCAATCGGGTGCCGGCAAGGGCACGCTGATCGAACGCCTCCTGGCGCGCTTCCCGCAGCTCGAGCTTGCGGTCTCCGCGACGACCCGCGTCCGCCGGCCGGGCGAGATCGACGGCGTCCACTACTACTTCATCACCGACGAGGAGTTCGATCGGCGGCTCGCCGAAGGCGACTTCCTCGAGTACCACGCGTTCCCGTGGGGCCAGCGGTCCGGCACCTTGCTCTCCGAGATCGACCGCATCAGCGAGCGGGGGAAGATCTGCGTGCTCGAGCTCGAGACCGAGGGCGCGCTGAACGTCGCCGAGCGGGTGCCGGGCGCCGTGACGATCTTCATCACCGCGCCGATCGAGGAGTTGAAACGGCGGCTCGTGGAGCGCGCGACCGAGAGCTCAGGCGAGATCGGGGAGCGACTGCGGGTCGCTCACGAGCAGCTGGACGTTGCCGAGCGCTTCGACCACGTCGTCGAGAACGACGATCTGGAGCATGCGATGAGCAAGCTTTCGGCTCTCGTCCGTCAGATCGCCGTTCCTGCAGCTACCATGCCCGAGCGATGATCCATCCCCGTGTAGACGAACTGCTCCAAAACGTCGACTCGCGCTATGCGCTTGTCATCGTGGCCGCTAAGCGTGCCCGGCAGATCAACAACTACCACCACCAGCTCGGCGAAGGCACGTTCGACGACAATCCGCCGCCGCTCGTCGAATCCCGCTCGAAGAATTACCTCACGATGGCTATGGAGGAAATTTCTGAGGGCATGCTGGCGTACGAATACGTCAAGTAGTCCGTAAGCAGGCACAATTGGGCCATGGCCCGTGTCCTGCTCGGCGTGTCCGGCGGCATCGCCGCCTACAAAGCATGTGAGATTTGCAGGCTCCTGGTCAAGAGGGGCCATGAGGTCATCCCGCTTGTCACGCCGGGCGCTGAGCGGTTCGTCACCGCTGAGACCTTTCGAGCGCTCGCGCGGAGACCTCCCGGCGACGACGTCTATCTCCATCTGACGCGCGCCGACCTGCTGCTCGTCGCGCCGTGCACGGCCAACACGCTCGCGAAGCTCGCACACGGGCTCGCCGACAACGTGCTGACCGAGGCGGCGCTCGCGCATCGAGGCCCCACGCTCGTCGCGCCCGCGATGAATCCGCGCATGTGGTCGCACGCTGCGACGCGTGCGAACGCCGAGACGCTCCGAGCGCGTGGCATCGTGCTCGTCGGGCCCGACGAGGGCGAGACGGCCGAGGGCGAGCTCGGCGTGGGGCGGATGTCGGAGCCGGAAGACATCGTGCGGGCGGCCGAGAAGCTGCTCGCCGGAACGGGTCCGCTCGCCGGCAGGCGCGTCCTGATCTCGGCGGGCGGAACGCGCG
>DATEXK010000355.1:0-3426 GCA_035257065.1 Gaiellaceae bacterium
CGAACGAGCAGCTCGTGTCGACGAACGGCGTCCTACACGACGAGGTGCTCGGCCGGCTCAACCGCCCTTGAGGAGCGCGAAGCGCGGTGTCTTTACGGGGTGGCTGCCAGGACGGCGGCTTCGTAGATCGGGTCGCGCGTGAACCGATCGAGCTCGTCCGACAGCACGTCGCTCGGCGCCGGTGGATCGCCGGGCGGGAACGCCACCGGCTCGCCGTCGAGGTCGATGCCTTCGAGACGCTCCGCCTCGACGTGCTCGAGCGCGATCTCGGGCCGATCGAGCCGCGACCGGAGCCAGCCGGCGAGCAGGTGCGCCTGCGCGTCGGTCCCGCGCACGCGAATCGTCCTGACGTCGACGATGTCGGGCCAGAGCGACGCGAGGATCGTGCGCCAGCGCGACGTCCTCGCCCACGCGATGTCGGAGACGGCCGTGCGCTCGAACAGCTGCGCAAGCCGTGTGTACGGATAGGGCAGGTCGTCCCACTCGGTCGAGTCGACGATCATCCGATCGGTGATGCGCACGAGTTGCTCGAGCTCCTGCGACTCCCACACGGGCTCGCCCCGCCAGCGAAGGAATACGGGGAGGTCGGAGATGAGAAGCGGCGAGACGACACTCGCGGGCGCCTTCGCGCGCTTCCCGTGCAAGCGCAGCTCGATCACCTCGGAGCAGATGTTGCGGTCGGCGTCGGGAATCGCGTAGCGCTCGAGCGATACGTCGGCGTCGATCGAGTCGACGCCCGAGTCGGGGTCCGGGAACAGCAGGATCGCCCGCGACGGGTGGCGCTCGCCCATGCCGGCGAGTGCAGCGCGGGCCTGCGCCTCCCAGTCGGGCGGCACCCAGGCGATGTGGGTCATGACGCTCGTGCGGATGTCCGGCGGTCCGCCGGCGGGCGCGACACCGACGCGCAGCTGCGCCAGCGCCGTGTCGACGTCGGCGAGCTTGATGTTCTCGCCGGCCCAGTGCTCGAGGTCGAGCGGTGCGCTCAATGCCGCCGCCAGGACCGCCCGTCGCGGTGCATCAGATCGTCCGCGCTCGGCGGTCCCCACGTGCCGGCCGCGTAGTTCGGGAAGCCGGGCCGGTCGCGCTGCCAGCCGGCGACGATCGTGTCGACGAGCAGCCACTGCTCCTCCACCTCGTCGGCGCGCGTGAACAGCGTCCCATCACCGAGCAGCGTGTCGAGGATCAGCCGCTCGTATGCCTCCGGCATGCCCGTCCGGAAGGTCCCGCCGTAGAGGAAGTCCATGTGCACCGTGCGGATCGACATTCCCTGCCCCGGCACCTTCGCACCGATCGCGAGCGAGACGCCCTCGTCCGGCTGCACGTGCACGAGCAGGACGTTCGGGCGCAGCCCTTCGGCCGACGACTCCTCGAAGGGCGGATGCGGCGCTCGCTTGAACTGGATCGCGATCGTCGTCTCGCGGCGGGCGAGCCGTTTGCCCATGCGCACGTAGAACGGCGTGTCGGCCCAGCGCCAGTTGTCGACGTACAGCTTCGCCGCGACGTAGGTCTCGGTCATCGAGTCGGGTGCGACGCCCTTTTCCTCGCGGTATGCCGGCACTTCGTCGCCCTCGACGTAGCCGCGGCCGTACTGGCCGCGCACCACCGATCTCGGGCCGGGTGTGTGGATCGACTTCAGCACCTTCACCTTCTCGTTGCGCACCGACTCCGCGGTGAAGTCGATCGGCGGCTCCATCGCAGTCAGGGCGAGCAACTGGAGCAGGTGGTTCTGGAAGATGTCGCGGATCGCGCCCGCCGCCTCGTAGTAGCCGGCGCGCCCCTCGATGCCGATCGCTTCGGCGACGGTGATCTGCACGTGGTCGATGAACTGGCGGTTCCAGATCGGCTCGAAGATGCCGTTCGCGAACCGCAGCGCGAGCATGTTCTGGACCGTCTCCTTGCCGAGGTAGTGGTCGATCCGGAAGATCTCCTTCTCCTCGAAGTGCTCCCAGAGCATCGCGTTGAGCTGACGGGCCGACTCGAGATCGTGACCGAACGGTTTCTCGACGATCAGGCGCGTCCAACCCTCGGCGGTGCGGCGCTTGCCGAGCGCTTCGACGATCGTCGGGAACGCGGGCGGCGGGACGGCGAGGTAATACACCCGGTTGCCGCCGAGGTCACTCTCCTTGTCGAGCTTCGTCAGCAGCTTGGCGAGCTTGGTCTCACCGCCCTCGTCCGCGAAGTCGGACGCGATGTAGTGCATCGACTCCGCGAGCTCGTTCCAGATGTCCTCGCGAAACTCGTCGCGTGCGTTCTTCTGCACCGCTTCCTTCATGTCCTTGCGGAAGACGTCGTCGTCGCCTTCGCTGCGTGCGACGCCGACGATCGCGAAGCGCGGCGGCAGCAGGCGACGCAGCATCAGCGCGTACAGCGCCGGCATCAGCTTCTTGTGTGTCAGGTCGCCCGACGCGCCGAAGATGACGAGTGCGCACGGGTCCGGTGTGCGGCGCAGCGACAGCCCTTCGAGGAGAGGGTTCTCCGGTCCGTGCTGCTGATCGTCGTCGGCCATCAGTGCGACCGCGGATCCTCGGAGTGCGCATCCGCCTGCGCCAGCGCCTTGATCGCGTGACCGCCGAACTGGTTGCGCAGAGCGGCGGCGACCTTTGCGGCGAAGTTGATCTCGTCGCGCGACGAGAAGCGTGCGAAGAGCGCGGCGGAGATGACAGGCGCCGGCACGTTCTCGGCGATCGCCTCGTGAATCGTCCAGCGGCCCTCGCCGGAGTCCTCGACGTAGGGTGCGATGTCGTCGAGGTTGCCGCCGTGCTGCTCGAACGCGGTGTGCAGGAGCTCGAGCAGCCACGAGCGGACGACGGAGCCGTACCGCCAGATGCCGGCGACCTGCGTGAGGTCGAGGTCGAACTCGGAGTGCTCCAGGATCTCGAACCCTTCGGCATAGGCCTGCATCAGGCCGTACTCGATCCCGTTGTGGATCATCTTCGTGAAGTGCCCCGCGCCGGACGAGCCTACGTGCGCGTAGCCGTCCTCCGGCGCGAGCGACGCGAAGATCGGCTCGAGCCGCTTCACCGGCTCGGCGTCGCCGCCCACCATCAGGCAGAAGCCGACCTGGAGGCCCCAGATGCCGCCGGAGACGCCGGCGTCCACGAAGCCGAGGCCGTGCTCCTGCGCCTCCTTGTAGCGGCGCTGCGAGTCGCGGAAATTCGAGTTGCCGCCGTCGACGATCGTGTCGCCCTTCTCGCCGAGCGTCAGGAGCTCCTGGAAGACACCCTCCGTGATCTCGCCTGACGGAACCATCATCCAGAAGGCGCGCGGAGCGTCGAGCTGCGCCTTCAACTCCTCGAGGGACGCCGCGGTGCGCGACTCGACCTTGGGGTCGTACGTCTTGACGTCGTGACCGCCCTTCTCGCGCAAGCGGTCGGTCATCCCGTTACCCATGCGGCCGAGGCCGATCATTCCGAGTTGCATCAGCAG
>DATEXK010000356.1:0-6641 GCA_035257065.1 Gaiellaceae bacterium
CGCCGTCGGCCGTGCTCGTGGCCGCGGGTCTCAGCCTGCTCGGCGGCGCGGGCGCGATCATCCAGCTCACGCGGGCCGCAGCGGCCGAGATGTTCCCGCCCGAGCGCCGCGCGCGGGGTATGTCGCTGGTTCTCTTCGGCGCCGTGTCCGGCGCCGTCTGGGGCCCCGTGCTGTTCGGCCCGCTCTTCGCGCACCGCTCGATCGATGCGCACGGGCTCGTCGGCCCGTGGCTCGTGGGGATCCCCTTCATGATCGTCGGTTTCGCAGTCATGCAGTTCGTCCGGCCCGACCCCAAGGACATCGCCGCCTCGTATCCGGCGGAGCGTGTCGAGCCGGCCACCGCCGCGCCGCTGCGGGAGATCCTGCGCCGCCCAGGCGTCCCGGCAGCCGTGCTGGCGGTCGTGGCGAGCTTCGCCGTGATGGCGAGCGTCATGAACCTCGCGAGCTACGTCGCAGTGGGGCGGGGTCACCAGCAAGGCGACGTGTTCACGATGATCAGCGTTCACATCCTGGGGATGTACGGGCTGATCCTCATCGTCGGCGACGTGGTCGACCGGTTCGGGCGCCGGCCATGCCTCGTTGCAGGGCTGCTGTTGATGGCGCTCTCGAACGTCGGGCTCGGCCTGCTCGGCGGCGTCGCCGGGATGAGCGTCGCGCTGCTCGGGCTCGGCCTGGGTTGGAACCTCTCGTATGTCGCCGCCACGACGGAGCTCATCTCCTTGACGTCGCCGTCGGAGCGCGGCCGGCTTGTCGGCTTCTCCGATCTCCTCGCGAGCTTCACGGCGGCCGGGCTCGCGCTGCTCGGAGGCCTCGTCTACAGCGCCTCCGGCGCGCTGGCCCTCTCGCTCGCGGCCGCCGCCCTGGCGGCCCTGCCTGCTCTCTGGCTCGCGATCCGGCCCGTGCCGCGGGCGGGGGTGCCCGTCACGGACTAGAGGCGCCTTTTCGCTACAATCCCGCCTCGGCGGACGCATGGTCCGCCGCTTTCCTGTCCAGACATGAAGACGTACACCGCCAAACCCGGAGAAATCGCGCGCGACTGGTATGTCGTCGACGCCGAGGGCCTGACCCTCGGCCGGCTGGCGACCCAGATCGCCGACACGCTCCGCGGCAAGCGCAAGCCCCAGTACACACCGCATGTCGACACGGGCGATTTCGTGGTCGTCGTGAACGCCGAGAAGATCGTCGTCACGGGAAACAAGCTCGATCAGAAGCGCTATTACCGGCATTCCGGCTATCCGGGCGGGCTCAAGAGCCGCACGCTGCGCGAGCAGCTCGACCGGCGCCCGACCGAGGTCATTCGCACCGCCGTGAAGGGGATGCTCCCCAGGAACCGGCTCGCGCGGCAGCAGTTGACCAAGCTGAAGGTCTACGCTGGCCCCGAGCATCCGCACGGCCCGCAGAACCCGCAACCTTTGACCCTGGAGCAGTGAGTTGAGTCAGATCGCTCAGTACCGCGGTACCGGCAAGCGCAAGACCTCGGTCGCGCGCGTCATTCTTCGGCCCGGCGAAGGCACCACCTGGATCAACGGTCGCACGATCGAGGAGTACTTCCCTCGTGCCGTGTGGCAGTCGATCGCCGTCTCGCCGCTGAAGACGGCCGGCCTCGAGGGCCAGTACGACCTGCGCGTGCGCGTGCACGGCGGCGGCCTCACCGGCCAGGCCGGGGCGGTGCGTCACGGGATCGCCAGGGCGCTCGTCGAGGCCAATCCGGAGCTGCGCATCCCGCTCAAGCGCGAGGGCTACCTCACGCGCGACGCCCGCCAGGTCGAGCGCAAGAAGGCCGGACTGCACAAGGCCCGCAAGGCCCCGCAGTTCTCCAAGCGCTAGTCGTCCCAGGCGTCATCCGGGAGCGCCGCCACCAGCGGCCATGGTCGAGCCATGACCTCTCGGTACATCAGCGTGCCGACGATCAGATGCAGGCCGACTCGAGTGGCCAGCCAGGCAATCAGCACGTAAGCGCCCCAGCGTCGGCCGGTTCCGGCGGCGAAGAAGCCGACCATGAGCCAGGGTGTGTCGAGAAGGACCAGGAGGGCAAAGATCCGCATGAGCACAGGGAGGCGTTTGTCGTGCACACCGACGTTGTAGCCGGGTCGCTAGGGTCCCGCCCCGTGGCCAGGGAGTACTTCGGCACCGACGGTGTCAGGGGCGTCGTCGGCGACTTCGTCACGGTCGACCTCGTCGAGAGGCTCGGCAAGGCGTCCGCGCTCTGGTCGGGTGGTGGCCGGGTCTTCGTCGGGCGCGACACGCGCGGCTCGGGCGAGGAGCTCGAAGAGGCGTTCGCGCGGGGCGTTGTCTCGGCCGGCGGCGTCGCAGTGCTCGCAGGCGTCGTTCCGACTCCCGCTGTCGCACTCCTGCGGCTCGACCTCGGCGTCGTGATCTCGGCGTCGCACAACCCGCCCGAGTACAACGGCGTCAAGTTCTTCGACCGGACCGGGCGCAAGTTGACGGATGCAGCCGAAGCGGAGATCGAGGCGCTGCTCGACGCGCCCGCACCCGGCGGCGGCGAGATCAACCGTGTCGGCATCGCGGCGGACAGCTATCTCCAGCATGTGCGCGAACGCTTCGGTTCGGACCTGACCGGCCTTCGCATTGCGGTCGACTGCGCTAACGGCGCCTACGCGGGCCTCGCACCCGGCGCGTTCGAGGAGCTCGGCGCCGAGGTGCAGGCGATCGGCAATCACCCGAACGGCTCGAACATCAACGTCGGCTGCGGTGCCACCGACCTTGCCGCGCTGCAGGAGCTCGTCGTCAGCGGCGGCTTCGACCTCGGTGTCGCGTTCGACGGCGACGGCGACCGGATGCTTGCGGTGGACGAGCTCGGGCAGACGCTCGACGGCGATCAAATCGTCGCGATCCTCGCGTTGCACCTCGGAGTCGACGTCGTCGCAGTGACGACCATGACGAATCTCGGCTTTCACAAGCTGATGGAGGAGCGAGGCATACGCGTCGTCACGACCGACGTCGGCGACCGCCACGTGCTCGAAGCGCTGTATCGCGAGCACGGCATCCTTGGCGGTGAGCAGTCGGGCCACGTCATCTGCTTGAGCGATCACGTCACCGGAGACGGGCTCGCGTCGGCGCTGCTCCTCTGCGCGGCCGTTCGTGGCGGCACCCTGTCGGAAGCCGCCGCAGTGATGGAGCGGTATCCCCAGGTGAAGCTCAACCTGCCCCGCACGGGACGTGGTGCCCTGCCGCAGACGCTGCTCGACCGGCTCGAGGAGGTCAACGCCGAGCTCAACGGAGGCGGCCGTGTGCTCGTCCGCCCGTCCGGCACCGAGCCCGTCGTTCGCGTGCTCGCCGAGGCCGAGACGGAGGCTGAGGCGGAGGCCCTCTGTGCTAGGATCGCCGCGCTCGTGAGGCAGGAGCTCGGCTAGCCGAACCGCGACGGCGCGGGGAGGTAAGGTAGCCGGGCTCGTTGCGTTTCGAGGCGGATTTTTGCGCATTTTGCGGGGAAAAAGGCGGGACCAAGATGTGCGGAATCATCGGATACGTAGGGCCGAGAGAGGCGAAGCCGTTGCTGTTGCAGGGCCTGCGCCGCCTCGAGTACCGGGGTTACGACTCGGCCGGGATCGCGCTCTGGGAGGACGACCGCCTCGACTACGTTCGCGCGGTCGGCAACCTGCAGAACCTCGTCGACCATGCAGGCTCGAACGGCTCCGTTTCGCACCACGGCCTGGGACACACGCGCTGGGCGACGCACGGCGGCGTGACCGAGGAGAACGCGCATCCGATGTGCGGCTGCGACCCCGCGAAGATCGCGATCGTCCACAACGGGATCATCGAGAACTACCGCGAGCTGAGGGCCGAGCTCCTCGCCGACGGGCATACCTTCCATTCCGAGACCGACACCGAGGTCATCGTCCACCTGCTCGAGCGCGAGTACGACGGCGATCTCGCGGCGGCGGTGGCGCGGGTGTATCCGCAGCTCGAAGGCCACTTCACGATCGTCGCGATCCACCACGACAATCCCGACCTGCTCGTCGGTGTCCGGTGCGAGACGCCGCTCGTCGTGGGCCTCGGCGAAGGCGAGAACTTCCTCGCGTCGAACGTCGCCGCGTTCCTGAGCGAGACGCGCCGCGCTGTGTTTCCGGACGACGGCGATGTCGTCGAGATCACGCCGTCCACCGTCCGCTTCCTCAAGGACGGCGTCGAGGTCGAGCACCCCGAGGTGAAGGAGCTCGACTGGGACGACGAGGAAGCCGAGAAGGGCGGCTACGAGACCTTCATGCTGAAGGAGATCTACGAGCAGCCGGAGGCGGTGCGCGAGACGATCGGAGATCGCGTCCGCGGTCACCAGCTGATGCTCGAGGCGCTCGGCCTGACGGAGATGGAGGTGCGCAACCTGCGGCGCATCGTGATCGTCGCCGCGGGCACCTCGTACCACGCGGGCGTCGTCGGCCGGTACATCATCGAAGAGTGGGCGCGGGTGCCCGTCGAGCCCGACATCGCGAGCGAGTGGATCTACCGCAACCCAGTGCTCTCGAAGGACACGCTCGTGATCGGGATCTCGCAGTCGGGTGAGTCGCGCGACACGGTCAACGCCGTGCGGCTGGCCCGCGAGCGTGGCGCACGCACGCTCGCGATCACGAACATGATGGGTACGCAGATCACGAGCGAGGTCGACGCGACGCTCTACACCCGCTGCGGCATCGAGATCGGGGTCGCTGCGTCGAAGACGTTTACGGCGCAGGTCGCGCTGCTCAGCCTGCTGGCTCTGCGGCTCGCGGAGATCCGTCGCACGCTGCCGCAGGAGGAGATCGACTTCATCCTCGACCGCCTCCACGAGCTGCCCGCGAAGATGTCGGAGTTCCTCGACGGCGACCATCCGATCGACTCGATCGCGCAGCGGTTCTACGACCGCCCGTTCTTTCTCTACCTGGGCAGGCACATCGGGCTGCCCGTCGCGCTCGAGGGCGCGCTGAAGCTGAAGGAGATCTCGTATATCCCGACCGACGCCTATTCGGCGGGCGAGATGAAGCACGGGCCGATCGCAATGCTCGAAGAGGGCACGCCGGTCGTCGTCGTCGCGACGAACATCCACGTGTACGAGAAGATCGTCTCCAACATCCAGGAGACACGCGCACGCGGCGCACACGTGATCGCGATTGCGACCGACGGCAACGAGGACATCCAGCATCACGCCGACGACGTGATCTACGTGCCGCGCACGCCTGCCTTTCTCCAGGCCGCCCTCGCCGTGATCCCGCTGCAGCTCCTCGCCTACCGCATCGCGCGCCTCCGCGGGCTGAACGTCGATCAACCGCGGAACCTGGCAAAGACCGTCACCGTCGAGTGAGTCTCGGCCGCATCGGCGTCTGGCTCGGCACCATCGGCGCGCTGCCCGCTGCGGAGGAGCGCTCGGCCGTACGCGAGCTCGAGGCTAGGGGCTACGGGACGATCTGGTTCGGCGAGACCCCGTTCAGCAAGGAGGCGCTGTCGCATGCGGCCCTCATCCTCGACGCGACGGAGCGCGTGACGGTGGCGACGGGCATCGCGAGCATCTGGCTCCGCAGTCCTTCGTCGGCCGCGAGCGGCGCCGCAACGCTCGCGGAGGCCCACCCCGGACGCTTCGTGCTCGGACTCGGCGTAAGTCATGCGCCGATCGTCGCGTCGATCGGTCACGACTACACGAAGCCGTTGACACGCATGCGCGAGTACCTCGACGCGATGGACGCGAGCAGCTACACCGGCCCACTTCCGGCCGATCCGGCGCCGCGCGTCCTCGCTGCGCTCGCGCCGAAGATGCTCGAGCTCGCGCGCGACCGCACACAAGGTGCGCATCCCTACCTCGTCACGCCGGAGCACACGGTCCGCGCGCGCGCGATCCTCGGCGTCGGGCCGCTGCTCGCACCGGAGCAGGCGTTCGTGCTCGAGTCCGACCCGGTGCGGGCGCGAACGGTCGCTCGCGAGCACCTCAAGGTCTATCTCACGCTTCCGAACTACGCCGAAAACTGGCGCCGAAGCGGCTTCGACGAGGCAGACCTCGCCGACGGCGGCAGCGATCGCCTGGTCGACGCGCTCGTCGCGTGGGGGGACGAGTCTGCGGTCCGCGAGCGAGTCGAGGAGCACTTCGCCGCCGGAGCCGACCACGTTGCGCTGCAGGCGCTCGGCGAAGATCCGGTCGGCCAGCTGACGAGGCTCGCGCCGGCGCTCGGCTGAGCCTGCCTGGTAAACGCGGTCTCACTCGGGTAGAAACTCCCCTGTGACCATCGGAGTCGACCTGCAAGACGAGACGCGCGCCTTCACCGACGGGCTGCGCGCGTTGATCGAGACGCTCCCCGCGATCGAGACCGTTCCCGTGGAGGCGACGCGGCGCGCGGCCTACGAGGCGGGTGGCATCTTCCCGCCGCCGGAGTTCGTCGACGAGGCGCGCTGGGTCGACGTGCCGTCGCGTGCAGGTGGGCTGCGCGCGCGTGTGTTCTCGCCGGACGGCGAGGCCGCCGGCGTGTACCTGCACCTCCACGGCGGCGGCTGGACGATCGGTGCGGCAGACCTCCAGGACGTCCCGCTGCAAGGGCTCGCGCGCGCGACCCAGCTCGTCGTCGCAAGCCTGGAGTACCGGCTCGCGCCCGAGCATCCGTATCCGGCCGCACCCGACGACTGCGAGGACGCCGCGTTGTGGCTGCTCGGCGGCGGCGCGA
>DATEXK010000357.1:0-19823 GCA_035257065.1 Gaiellaceae bacterium
GAAGGAGATGCCGTTGTGGCATCCGATCTCGATCTCGGGCTACCACATTCGTGAGGCGGGCTCGACGGCGGCGCAGGAGCTCGCGTTCACGCTTGCCGACGGGTTCACGTATGTGGAGTGGGCGATCGAGCGGGGCCTGGACGTCGACGATTTTGCGCCGCGGTTGTCCTTCTTCTTCAACGCGCATCTCGACTTCTTCGAGGAGATCGCGAAGTACCGCGCGGCCCGCCGCATCTGGGCGACGTTGATGCGCGAGAAGTACGGCGCAAAGGATCCGCGCTCGTGGCTGATGCGCTTCCACGCGCAGACGGCCGGCGTGTCGCTGACGGCGCAGCAGCCGGAGGTGAACCTCGTCCGCACCGCGATCGAGGCGATGGCGGCGGTGCTGGGCGGCACGCAGTCACTGCACACCAACAGCTTCGACGAGGCGCTCGCGCTGCCGACGGAGAACGCCGTACGGCTCGCGCTGCGGACACAGCAGGTGATCGCGCACGAGACGGGCGTCGTGAACACGATCGATCCTCTCGGCGGCTCGTACTACGTCGAGCATCTCACCAACGAGCTGGAGCGCCAGGCCTACGACTACTTCGACCGGATCGAGAAGCTCGGCGGCGTCGTGGAGGCGATCAAGGAGAACTTCTTCCAGCGCGAGATCGCCGAGGCGTCCTTCCAGTATCAGTCGGAGGTCGAGGCGAAGCAGCGGATCATCGTCGGCGTCAACCGCTACACGCTCGAGGACGAGCAGCCGATCGAGATCCTCAAGATCGACGCCGCCCTCGAGCAGGAGCAGATCGACCGCGTCCGCGCGCTCCGCGCAAAGCGCGACTCGACCGTCGTCGAAGCGGTGCTCGCACGCCTGAAGGACGACGCAGCGCACGAGGATCGCAACCTGATGGGCCCGATCGTCGACGCCTCGCGCGCCCACGTGACGATGGGCGAGATGTGCGACGCCCTGCGCGAAGTCTGGGGCGTCTGGCGCGAGACGCCCGTCTTCTAGCGTGAAGGCGTTCCTCGAGCGGTGGGCGCCGTGGCTCGCGGCGGCAGTGCTTGTTGCCGGAGTCGTGAGCTTCGCGGTCGTGAAGCTCACGGGCTCTTCGTCGACGAGCCCTCCGCCGCATCGGGCCTCTCGTCTCAGCGCGGCGGAGCTCAACCTCGCGTACTCGTTCCTCGACACCGCTGTAGCGCGCAAGGATCTCGGCCGCGCCTGGGGCCTCGTCACGCCGGAGCTGAAGCAAGACATGTCGCTCGCGGAGTGGAAGACCGGGACGATTCCGGTCGTGCCCTATCCCGTCTCGCAGGCGAACGTCGGGATGTCCACCGTCGAGTCGTTCACCGACACCGCAAGCCTTCACGTGGCGTTCACCCCGCGTCCCCACACGGCCGCCAGTCCGGCCGCCTTTACGCTCGACCTCCAGAACGTACACGGCCGCTGGCTCGTCAGCGGCTGGCAGCCGAGCTCGACCGTTGCGCCGCACAGCAGCAAATAGATTCCGGGGGCAAATAGACTCCGGGCATGGCAACGGGGAAGATCAGAGTCGTCGTCGCGAAGCCGGGCCTCGACGGTCACGATCGCGGAGCGAAGATCATCGCGCGGGCGCTGCGCGACGCCGGGATGGAGGTCATCTACACGGGCCTCCACCAAACGCCCGAGCAGATCGTCGAGACGGCGATCCAGGAAGACGCGGACGCCGTCGGCATCTCGATTCTCTCCGGCGCGCACATGACGCTCGTGCCGCGGATCCTCGACCTCTTGCGCAAGGACGGCGCCGAGGACGTGCTCGTCGTCGTCGGCGGCACCGTGCCGCAGGACGACGCGGACGAGTTGAAGAGGCAAGGCGTCGCCGCGGTATTCGGCCCGGGCGCCACGACGAGCGAGATCGTCGACTTCCTGAAGGGCGCAGTCCCGGCGTGAGCGTCGACGTCGCTCGCGACGGCGCGGTCGCTGTCGTCACGATCGACCGCCCGGATGCTCTCAACGCGCTCAACGTCGAGACACTCACCGAGCTGCGCGACCGTCTCCTCGAGCTCGCGGCAGACGAGGATGCGCGCGTCGTCGTGCTCACCGGCGCAGGCGAGAAGGCATTCGTCGCCGGCGCCGACATCAAGTACATGAGCGAGCTCGATCCCGATCAGGCGAAAGGTTGGGGCGCGCTCGGCCACGAGACGGGACGGTTGCTCGAGACGATGCCGAAGCCGACGATCGCCGCCGTCAACGGCTTCGCGCTCGGCGGTGGCTGCGAGCTCGCTCTCGCCTGCGACATCCGCTACGCGTCGTCTCGCGCGAAGCTCGGCCAGCCCGAGATCAATCTCGGCATCGTGCCGGGCTGGGGCGGCACGCAGCGGCTTGCACATGTCTGCGGGATCGGCGTCGCAAAGGAGCTCATCTACACCGGTCGCACCGTCGACGCGGAGGAAGCGCTGCGGATCGGGCTCGTCAACGCGATCGCAGACCCCGTGCTCGAGAAGGCCCTCGAGACGGCACACGAGCTCGCCGGCAAGAGCCGGCTCGCGCTGTCGCTCGCGAAGGAGCTGTGCAATCTCACGCTCGGCGTCGACTACACCGTCGGGCTTGCGTCCGAGGCGGATCGGTTCGGCGAGCTGTTCTCGAGTGAGGACGCGAAAGAGGGCCTCACGGCCTTCGTCGAGAAGCGCGCCCCGAACTTCGTCGGCCGTTAGCGCTAGCCGAGCTGTACGAGCGCGGCGCTGAGTGCGCCGTCGGCGCCGAGCATCGCCTTCAGCGTGGCGGCCGCGGGTTGCGTCCAGACCACGACAGGCTCGCCCTCGTAGGCGCTGAGCAGACGCGGCGAGGGCACGCTCTTCTGCTGGATCACGGCCGTGAGCGGCACCGTCAGCGTCAGCGGTGTCGCGAGCGCCTTCAGCCTCACGTTCATCGGGAAGGCCTGTAGCAGCGACACCTGCACCGTCAGCGTCGCGTCGGTCGTCGAGACGACGTTGCCTGTCAAGGCAAGCGTGAACGGCGTGCCGATCTTCGCGAAGAAGAGCAGGTGCTGGGCGGACTGCAGATATGAATACGGAGACACTGCTGCTCCACCGTTCGGGTGCACCTCGAAGTGGAGGTGCGACGCGAGACCGTTTGCGTCACCGGAGTCGCCGAGATACCCGATCACGTCGCCGGCTTGCACACGCGCTCCGTCCTTCAATCCTTTCGCGTACGACGTGCCGGCAACGCACTTGCCGCGATTGTCGTTCTTCATCGTCACGTCGTTGTTGAGATGGATGTACTCGTACATCGTTCCGCTGTCGCCGTAGAGATAGAGCATGCAGCCGGCGTTCACGGACGTCGTCCAGAACTCGATCTTGCCGCTCTCGACGGCGACGACCGGCGTCTTCTTCACGCCCATCAGGTCGTTGCCCTGATGCGGGCCTCCGGCGCGTGCTTGCCCGAAGTCGTCGACGTAGGTCACGGCGCCTGCGACCGGGAAGATCAGGGTCGGAACCGCGCCCGTCTTCGGGTTCGCGCCCAGCGCGGATCCGGCAAAGCCGGCAAGTAGAAGGAGGACAACCCCTCGGGCTGCGTGTCTGATCCAGGAGCGGCTCATGCAGGTACCGGTTCGCGCTCGAAGGTGGGCACCCTACAGCCCACTTCGTAAAACCGGCAGGTCTTGCAGGAGGAATGCCTGCATCCGCGCTGTATTTGGCCCCTATGCGCTTCCGGCTGGTATGCGCGGGAGCGCTCGCGGCAGGCTTGGCGGCGGCCGCACCCGCGGGCGCAACGAACCCGCAACACGCAGGTCTTCAAGTCGCGCTGCGGGCGCAAGGGCTCTACCTGGGCCCGATCGACGCGATCATCGGCCCGCGCACGCTGGCGGCGGTGCGGACGTTCCAGAAGGTCCACGACCTGCCGGTCACCGGCATCGCGGACGTGCGCATGCGGCGTGAGCTCGGCCCTCTCGGCACACCGCTCTTCGGATCGCGCACGCTGGCGCGCGGTCGCTTCGGCTGGGACGTCGCCGTGCTCCAGTACCTCCTCAACAAGCACGGCGTGCATGTTCCACTGAACGCGTACATGGACCGGCCGACTGTGAAGGGTCTTCGGCGGTACCAGCGGCTGATGCACATCGGAGCAGACGGCGTCGCCGGACCGGCCACGTTCACGGCTCTTGGTCTGCAGACGCGCGTGCCCGTGCGCGTCGCGCGCGTCACGAAGCTTCCTCACTACGTCGTCAAGCCGGGCGACTCGCTCACCGCGATCGCACGACGGTCACATACGACGCTGGCGAAGCTTGCGCAGCTGAACCGGCTGAATCCCGCACGCACGCTGCTCATCGGCACGGCGCTGCGTCTGCCGGCCGCGGTCAGCGCGTCTGCCGGATCGACCGCCGTTTCTGCATCGAACGCGACGGAGGTGCGGGCGTCACTCGACAAGTGGGCCGCGTACTACGGCGTCGACGCGAGCCTTGCGCGCGCACTCGCGTGGATGGAGTCCGGCTTCAACAACAGCGTCGTCTCCTCGGTCGGAGCGCAGGGCGTGATGCAGGTTCTGCCGGCGACGTGGGCCTACGTCGAGCGTTCGTTGATCGGGCACGCCGTTCAGCACGACGCCGACGGCAACGTGGAGGTCGGGATTGCCTACCTCCACCACCTGCTCGGGGCCTTCGGGGGCAACGAGCGGCTCGCCCTGGGCGGCTGGTACCAGGGCGAACGCGCCGTGAAGGCCGCGGGTCTCTTCAAGGTGAGCAAGGTCTTCGTCGCGAACGTGCTCGCTCTGCGCGAACGCATGTAGAGGTTCCGGGGCCACCGGGCCGGAGGTCCTCGATAGGATCGCGCATCGTGAAGGTCGCCGTCTGCATCAAGCACGTGCCCGAGGGCTCGCTGAAGCTCGATCCAGGGTCGAAGCGGCTCGTTCGCTCGGGGGAGGGTGCGCTGAATCCCTCCGACGCCAACGCGGTCGAGGAGGCGCTTCGTCTGAAAGGCGACTCCGACACCGAGGTGGTCGTGGTGTCGATGGGGCCCGAGAAGGCCGCCGACTCGCTGCGCAAGGCGCTGGCGATGGGCGCCGACCGCGCGGTCCTGGTGACCGACGACGCGCTCGCCGGGTCGGATCTCCTCGCGACCAGCAAGGTGCTCGCCAAGGTGCTCGAGCGCGAAGGCGCCGACCTCGTGCTGTTCGGACAGCAGGCGAGCGACGGCGACGGCGCCGTGCTCTGGGCCGCCGTCGCGGAGCGGTTGCGGCGGCCGGTCGTATCGCAGGCAGCCGAGCTTACGATCACGGACAGCACGGTCCACGTGAAACGCCAGACCGAGTTTGGCTACGACATCATCGAGACCGCGCTGCCTGCCGTCGTCGCGGTGAGCGATGCGATCAACGAGCCGCGCTACCCGTCCCTGAAGGGGATCATGGGCGCGAAGAAGAAGCCGTCGGAGACCGTCTCCCTCGCGGATCTCGGCCTCGATGCGGGCGAGGTGGGCGAGGCGGGCTCGAAGACCGAGGTGCTCGCGCTCGGCTCGCCACCCGCACGCGGTGACGCGCGCAAGATCGAAGGCGACGCGAACGCAGCGCAGGCGATCGTCGACTATCTCGCCGAGAAGAGACTGATTTAGTGCCCGGCATCCTCGTGTTTCTCGAGCATCACGGCAGCGAGCTGCAGAAGGGCTCGCTCGGCGTCCTTGCGAAGGCTGCGCAGCTCGGCGGCGGCGACGTTGCCGCCGTGCTCGTCGGCGCGAACGTCAAGGCGCTCGCTGCGGAGGCCGGCACGTACGGAGCGACCAAGGTGCATGTCGCCGAGGATGCTTCACTCGAGCCGCCGTTGCCGCAGGCGCGCGTCGACGTGCTGGCGAAGGTCGTGCACGAGGGCGGGTACGACACGGTGCTCTTCGCCAACTCCGTGCTCGCCGCGGACGTCGCGGCCGGCCTCGCCGCACGTCTCGACGCCGGGCTCAACTGGGATCTCAGCGATGTCGCCCTGGAGGACGGCGCGCTCGTCGGCAAGCGTCCGGCGCTCCAGGACTCGGTGCTCGCCGACGTCGGCTGGAAGTCGGAGCCACGCCTCGCCCTGTTCCGGTCGGGCTCGTTCGACGCGACCCCTACTGCCGGCGGCGGCGAGCCGGCCGTCGAGGAGGTCGCAGTCGAGCTCGAGGAGCACTCGCGGGGCGCGAAGGTCGTCGACCAGCAGCTCGAGGAGTCGAGCGGCCCGTCGATCGAGGACGCCGACATCATCGTCGCCGGCGGCCGCGGCCTCGGCTCACCCGACAAGTTCACCCTCGCAGAGGAGCTCGCGCGCGCGCTCGGCGGCGCCGTCGGCGCGACGCGCGCCGTCGTCGATGCCGGCTGGTACCCGTACGCCACGCAGATCGGGCAGACCGGCAAGACCGTCTCGCCGAAGCTGTACGTCGCTCTCGGCATCTCGGGTGCGATCCAGCACAAGGTGGGCATGCAGAGCTCGAACGTGATCGTCGCGATCAACAAGGACGCGAACGCACCGATCTTCGAGTTCAGCGACCTCGGCGTCGTCGGCGACCTGCACGAGATCGTCCCGAAGCTGATCGAGCTCTTGAACCAACGCAAGGCGTAAGTGACCCACCCGGATCACGCATGACCGTGCGCGCGTCCGACTATCCGCCGCCGTTCAGCGCGCGCGAGTTCGTCGCGGAGCCCACCGATCCCGCCGACGAGCGGATCGAGGTCGGGATCCTGATCGTCGGCGGCGGTCCCGCCGGCCTCGCCTGCGCGATCCGTCTCGGCCAGCTGCTCGAAGAGCACCCGGACGTCGCCGACAGGCTCGGCGAGGTGCCGGTCGCGGTCGTCGAGAAGGGCAAGCAGCCAGGCTCGCACTTGTTCTCGGGCGCTGTCGTCAACCCGCGCTCGCTTCGCCGCCTCTTCCGCGACCGCTACCACGTCGAGGACATGCCGGGGTACGGCGCCGTCCACGGCGAGGCGGTGTACGTCCTCACACGCCGCGCGGCGATGCGCATCCCGCCACCCCCGACGATGCGCAATCACGGCAACGTCGTCTTCTCGCTCTCGCAGCTCGGCCGCTGGCTGGGCGAGCGCGCAGAAGAGGGCGGGGCGATGATCCTTCCCGAGACCGCCGCCGAGAAGCTGCTCGTCTCGCACGGTCGCGTCGTCGGGGTCCGCACGGGCGACAAGGGCCGCAACCGCGAGGGCGAGCCGGCCGGCAACTACGAACCGGGCGCCGACCTCGTCGCGAAGGTGACGGTGCTTGCCGAAGGAACGCAGGGGCATCTCACCGGCGTTGCGATCGACCACTTCGGGCTGCACGGCAACGAGCCGCAGGTCTGGGAGCTGGGCGTCAAGGAGGTCTGGAAGGTCGCGAAGCCGCTGCGCCACGTCGTGCACACGATGGGCTGGCCGCTCCGGATGGCTGCGAAGTACCGCGAGTTCGGCGGCTCGTTCGTCTACCCGATGGGCGACGACATGCTCACGATCGGGATGGTCGTCGGGCTCGACTACCGCGACGTCGAGCTCTCCGCGCACGACCTGCTGCAGGAGCTGAAGACGCACCCGAAGATCCGGAAGCTGCTCGAAGGCGGCGAACGGATCGGCTGGGGCGCGAAGACAATCCCGAGCGGCGGCTTCCACTCGCTCCCGACGCGCCTGCACGCGCCTGGACTGCTGATGTGCGGCGACGGCGTCGGCATGGTCAACATCGCGCGCCTCAAAGGCATCCACTACGCGATCGAGTCGGGCCGCCTCGCCGCCGATTCCGCCTTCGCATCGGTGCAGCCCGGCGCAACACCGGCGACCGCCCTCGCCTCCTACGACGCAGCGGTGCGCGGCAGCTTCATCTGGAGCGATCTCGAGGAAGTGCGCGACATGCGCCAGGTCTTCAGCCGCGGCTTCTTCGTCGGCGGCGCGCTTGCGAGTGCGATGACCGCGTCCAAGGGGAAGATCACCATCGGGAAGCTGCAGGCCGAGCACGACGCGGAGCAGCCGCTTCTGCGCACCGACCGTGCGTCGCGCTATCCCGTCCCGGACGGCAAGCTCACCTTCGACAAGCTCTCGTCGGTCTTCGCGTCTGGCAACAAGACTCGCGACGACCAGCCGAACCACATCCGCATCGAGCGGACGGTTCCGCGCGAGGTTGCCGAGATGTGGGTCCACCTGTGCCCCGCGCAGGTGTACGAGATCGGCACGGAAGGCGGCGACGGCACGGTGACCGTGCAGCTTGCGCCGTCGAACTGCGTGCAGTGCGGAGCGATCACTGCCAAGGGGGGCCGCCTGACGCCTCCCGAGGGTGGCTCCGGGCCCGAGTACACCCTCACGTAGCGCGCACGCTCGATCTGTCTCGCCGGCACGACTTACGCACGGCTTACGCGCGCCGAACCGTGACCTGACCGCCGCCACCGATGGTGAGTGCATCAGATGTTTCCCAACGGAGGTCAACCGATGCGCACCAAGATCCTTCTCGCCACAGCAGCGGCCGCGCTGGTCGCGACCGGTGCCGCCTTCGCCGGCAATGGCCCGGCGAAGATGCAGTACGCGTTCCTCGGCCAGCTGACCGCGACTCCCGCCAACGGCGGCGTCTCGATCACGGTCGTGGGCGGCACGAGGGCCGCGCTCCGCGCGATGCTCGGCCAGCCCGTCACGCAGACGTTCGCGTACGGCGCGAACACCGAGTTCCTCAAGTGGGCGAACGGCGTGCCGACGATCGTGCAGGCCGGCGATCTCGCCGCCGGCGACTACGTGAGAGTGAACGTCCGCGCGGCGCGCGACGCCACGCTCGCCGAGATCGAGGCGCAGCCTTCCGGCCTCGTCGGCGATCACGGCACCACGCTGGAAACCCCCGACCAGCCGCTCTACAACTTCCGCGGCACGCTCACGTCGGCAACCTCGAGTGCGGTCACCGTGCACGTCACCGGCGGCGACGGCCGGGCGATGAAGCTGCTGATCGGCCAGTCCGCCGACCAGACGTTCACCGTCGGCGGCGAGACGATCTTCCTGCTCTGGCAGGGCAAGGTTCCGACCGTGATCGACGCCTCGAAGCTCGTCGTGGGCGACAAGATCGTCGTCCGCATCCGGGCCGACAAGGGCTCGAGCCTCTCGCAGGTCGAGGCGACGGCCGCCACCCACGTCGGCGACCGCGAGCCGGCTTCGAAGTAATGCACGACCCGTTTCTCCTGTCCATGAGGCGTGCTGTGGCCGAAGGCCCCCTAGCAAACACAGAGCTCGGGGGCCGAAGCCCGGTAGTGCTCCTCGTCGAATACAGCCCGGGTTCGGCTCCCGAAGCGTGCTTTACAGAGGACTTACGCGTACTTTCCGCTCAGGAGGCGACAATATGGGTGTGAACCGCAAACGCTTCATGCTCCTTGCTGTCGTCCTCGTCGCGCTCAACGTCTTCTTCTTGGTCGCGCCGGGCGGCTTCGCCCTGTCGGCCGGAGTGATCGACCAGCTCTTCGGCGGCCGGATGATTCGCGCCGAGGTGGTCGTTCAGGGCGCCAACGGCACCGACGACTACCTCATCGATCGCGGCGTGATCAAGGCGATCACACCAGGATCGATCGTGTTGAAGGAGAACGACGGGAAGATGGTGTCGGTCCAGATCGCAACGACGGCGGCCGTGACAGGGCCCGGTGGGCGCATCAAGGCCGCGGGTCGGGCGCTGCGTGTCGGGATGCGCGTGCTCGTGACCCGGCTGGCGAACGCGCCGGCCGACTCGATCCAGGTGGAAGGCTTCGGCCCGTAGCGATGTCGACTGCGGCAACCGGGAGCGTGTTGCTGCTCGTCGAGGACGACGACTCGATCGGCCGGCTCGTCAAGTCGTACCTCGAACAGCAGGACGGCTGGCGCGTTCTCTGGCTGCGCTCCGGTGAGGAAGCGGTCACCGAGCTGCGGCGCCACCCCGTGCGGCTTGTCGTGCTCGACATCGGGCTGCCCGGCATCGACGGCTTCGAGGTCTGCCGGCAGATGCGCGCGCAGTCGAAGGTGCCGATCCTGATGCTCACCGCGCGCGACGAAGAGCCCGATCGCGTCGCCGGTCTCGAGCTCGGCGCCGACGATTACGTCACGAAGCCGTTCTCGCCGCGCGAGCTCGCCGCTCGCATCAAGGCAATCCTGCGCCGCGTCGAGCATCGCAACGAAGACGAGGTTCTCGCCGCGCACGACATCGTGCTGCGCCGCGACTCACGCGACGTGACGGTCTCCGGCTCGATGATCGAGCTCACCGGCAAGGAGTTCGATCTGCTCGCGTGCTTCCTCGAGCATCCCGGCATCGTGCTTTCGCGCGAGAAGCTTCTCGATCTCGTGTGGGGGATGACGTATCCCGGCGGCACGCGAACGGTCGACGTGCACGTCGCGCAGTTGCGGCGCAAGCTCGGTGATCCGGACACGATCCGCACCGTGCGCGGAGCGGGGTACAAGCTGCTCGCAGCGTGACCAGTCTTCGGACGCGGCTCTTCCGTGCGATCGCGCTGATCGTGCTGCTCTGCGTCGCCCTGACGTTCGCCGTCGGCCTCGCACTCACACGCCGGGCAGTCGACTCGGCAACCCTGAAGGATCTGGCGCACCAGGCGGACTTGATCGCCGGTAGTCAAACGACCGCGCTGTCGCCGCTCACGCACCTGCCGGAGCTGCAGCCGTACTTCGATCGCCAGCACGAGAGCTATCTGACGAACGACGGTGCACTGCCGAAGTCCGCGCGCGAAGCTCTCGCCCACGGCAAGCCCGCAGACGGGACCGTGACGTTCAGCGGCCAAGGCTTCTTCTTCGCGGCGCGCCGCGTCGATGGGAAGCCGTTCGTCCTGCTGCGCCCGAGAAACTCGTCGACCGCGCGGCTCACGCCGTTCGTCTACAGCCTGCTCATCGCCGCGCTCGTGAGCGGCGCGCTCGCCGCGCTTGCCGCGTTCCTGCTCGCGCGTCGGATCGCTCGGCCCGTGCATCGCGTCGCTGAAGCTGCGCGGAGCCTCGCCCGTGGCGCGCGTCCGAGGCCTCTGCCCGTCGAGGGCGCGGCGGAGCTCGCCACGCTGGCGGTCGCGTTCAACGACCTCGACGAGCAGCTCGTGCGCGCACGAGAAGCGGAAAAGTCGTTCCTGCTCTCCATCAGCCACGAGTTGAAGACGCCGCTCACCGCGATTCGCGGCTACGCGGAGGCGCTGCAGGACGGCGCGCTCGACCCGGAGGACGTCGCCGCGACGGTCGTCGTCGAGGCCGCACGGCTCGAGCGGCTCGTCGGCGACCTGCTCGACCTGGCACGCATGAACCGCACGGACTTCAGCGTGCATTCGAGCGAGATCGATCTCGCCGAGGTCGCGGAGGACGCCGTGCGGCGGTACGAACAGCAGGCGGACGTGTTCGGCCTCTCGCTCGTCGTGGCGGCCGACGGCCCGTCGCCCGCGATCGCCGACGCGGACAGGCTGCTCCAGGTCGTCTCGAACCTCGTCGAGAATGCGCTCCGGCTCACACCGCGCGGCGGCGAAGTGCGCGTCGTCGCGGCGCCCGGCGAGCTCCGCGTCGAGGACACGGGCCCCGGCCTCGAGCTCGAAGACCGCGAGCGAGCGTTCGAGCGCTTCTACTTGCACGAGCGCTACGGCCGCGAGCGCCCGGTCGGCACGGGCCTCGGCCTCGCGATCGTGAAGGAGCTGACGGAGGCGATGGGCGGCACGGTCGAGGTGACGAGCCAACCCGGCCGGCTGACAGCCTTCACGGTACGACTCGCAGTGCCCGCGCGACAACCCGCGTCGACTGCGTAGTCTCCGCTCGTGGAAACGGCAGTCAGCATCGACGACGTCGAGCGCGCAGCGCGGACGATTGCAGGCCGCGTACACCGCACACCCCTGCTGCGCTCCGACACGCTCTCCAAACGGCTCGACGCGGACGTTCGCTTCAAGGCGGAGCTCTTCCAGCGCACGGGCTCGTTCAAGGTTCGTGGCGCCCTCAACCGGCTCTCGCAGCTGACCGACGATGAGAAGGGGCGCGGCGTCATCTCGATCTCGGCCGGCAACCACGCCCAGGCGGTCGCCTGGGCCGCCCGCGAGGAAGGGATCGACGCCCTGATCGTGATGTGGCAGGGCGCGGACGCGCTGAAAGTCGCGGCGACGCGCGGTTACGGGGCGGCGATCGACCAGGAGGCCGAGAGCCCGACCACGGCGTTCGACCGTCTCGATGTGCTGCTCGCGGAGACGGGACGCACGCTCGTGCATCCGTTCAACGAGCCCGGCGTGATCGCCGGGCAGGGCACGATCGCGCTCGAGATCCTCGAGGACGGGCCCGTGCCCGACGTCGTGATCGTGCCGGTCGGGGGCGGCGGCCTGGTCAGCGGCATCGCCGTCGTGCTGAAGGCGCGGCGGCCCGACGTGCGCGTGATCGGCGTCGAGCCGGAGCTCTCGACCGCCCTCCACGACGGCCTCGCAGCGGGACACTCGGTGCCCGTCACCCCGGCGAGCAAGGCCGACGCGCTGAGCGCCCCGTTCGCCGGCGACAACTGCGTGGAGATCTGCGCGGCGCTCGGAGTCGAGCTCGTGCTGGTCTCCGAGGACGACCTGAGCGACGCCTTTCGGTGGCTCTACGCGCGGATGAAGCTCGCGTGCGAGCTCGGGGCCGCCGCCTCCACTGCGGCGCTTCTGTCGGGAAAGGTCGCCGTCGATCCGGGCCAGAATGTCGTCGCCGTGGTCTCCGGCGGCAACGTGGCGCCCCAGCAGGCCGCTGCTATTCTGGCCCAGCGATGAAAGCCGATATTCATCCCGAGTACGTGATCGCGACGGTGACGTGCTCCTGCGGGAACACGTTCCAGACGCGGTCGACGACATCTGAGCTCCACGTCGAGGTCTGCTCGAACTGCCATCCGTTCTACACGGGCAAGCAGAAGCTGATGGACTCCGGCGGCCGGGTGGAGCGCTTCCAGAAGCGGCTCGAGCGCGCCGAGCGCGCAAAGCGCGGCGCCTAGGACCCCATGGCAAATGTCGGAGGGCAGGCCGTCCTCGAGGGCGTGATGATGCGCGGCCCCGGCAACTGGGCCGTCGCGGTACGCACTCCGAGCGGCACGATCGAGCACGTCTCACGGCCGATCGACTCGGCGCAGGCACGCCACTGGGTGTATCGCCTGCCGGTGATCCGAGGCGTCATGGCGCTCGGCGAGTCGCTCGCGATCGGTTTTCGTGCGCTCGCCATCTCTGCGAACTACGCAGCGCAGGAGGAGCGGGCCGAGGGTGACGACAGCGAGGCGGCCCCGGTCGATACGGAGCTCTCACGCGGCGCGCTCTTCTTCGCCTTCGCAGTCGCGATCGGCTTCGCAATCCTCCTCTTCAAGGTGACGCCGGTCGTGATCACCGATCTGCTGCCGATCCGCAACACCGCCTACTTCGTGCTCGTCGAGGGCGCCATCCGCGTGTCCATCTTCGTCGCGTATCTCACGCTCATCTCGCTGCTGCCCGACCTGCGCCGCGTGTTCCAGTACCACGCGGCCGAGCACAAGGCGATCAACGCGTACGAAGCGGGCGAGCCGCTCGAGCCGGAGATCGTGCAGCGGTACTCGCTCATCCATCCCCGCTGCGGCACTGCGTTTCTGCTGTGGGTGATGGTGATCGCCATCTTCGTGTTCGCGTTCTTCGGCCGGCCCGCGTGGTACTGGCTGATCGCAACGCGCATCCTGTTGCTGCCGCTGATCGCCGGGCTCGCCTACGAGCTCATCCGCTTCGCCGGGAAGCACCAGGGCAATCGCGTGCTGATGACCTTGCTCGCGCCGGGCCTCTGGCTCCAGCGGCTGACGACGCGCGAGCCGTCGCTCGACCAGATCGAAGTCTCGATCCGCGCGCTGCGCGAGGTGCTCGTCCTCGAGGCGAACGACCCACTCGAGCGACCCGGTGCGCCGCTCGTCGAAGTCATGGCGTAGAGGAGGGCCTGGTGGAAGTTGGCTCGTCGACCGGGTACGACCAGCGCGGCCGGGCGGCACAGCCCCTCTTTCGCCAGTCCCTCCTATAGCTTCTCGTACGCCAACGACGTTCGACAGAGGAGACGACCATGGCGACAGACCGTCGCGCCGATGTGACCTGGAAGGGCAGCCTGATGGACGGCAGCGGAACGCTCGACTCGACCACGAGCGGTGCGCTCGGCACGCAATCGGTCAGCTGGGCAGCGCGCTCGACCGACGAGACCGGCGGAAGCACGAGCCCCGAGGAGCTGATCGCGGCCGCGCATGCCGCGTGCTTCTCGATGGCGCTGTCGGCCGGCCTCGCAAAGGCGGAGACGCCGCCGGACGAGCTCAAGACGTCTGCGACCGTGACGTTCCAGCCCGGCGAGGGAATCACGAAGATCGCGCTCGTCGTCGTGGGACGGGTTCCCGGGCTCGACGCCGCAGGCTTCGAGGAGGCCGCGCAGGGCGCCAAGGCGAACTGTCCGGTGTCGAAGGCGCTCGCGGGTGTGCCCGAGATCACGCTCGACGCGTCGCTCGCCTCCTAACAGGGGGCGAGTACCCGGGGTCAGACCCCGGGCGTTGTTTGAAGTCGTGCGGGGATCCCGGGGTCTGACCCCGGTGTGTCTGATCGGGGCTGTGCCCTCGAGGTCTTTTGACCTGCCGTCGGATCCGTGTTCGGGCAGCCATCGGTACCGGTCGCAGCCCGGTGAGTACCCTTGCAGCGGCATGGCCGCTGACAACTTCGACACCCGTATCGACGAGCTCGAGCGCTCCTACCAGGAGGCGCAGGCGCGCATGGGCGAGTCGTCCGTCTACAACGACCACCGCGAGGCGGCGGAGGTCGGGCGGCGCCTGAAGGACCTCGAGCCCGCGTACAAGCTCGTGCAGGAGCTGCGCGCCGCGCGCGACGACCTCGCCGCCGCACGTGCCGACGCCGACCTGAAGGAGCTCATCCCCGAGCTCGAGCAACGCACGGCGAAGCTCGAGGACGACCTTCGAGTCGAGATGATTCCGAGCGATCCCGCCGACCACAAAGACGTCATCCTCGAGGTGCGGCAGGGCGTCGGCGGCGACGAAGCCGCGCTCTGGGCCGGCGACGTCTACAAGATGCTCGCGCGCTACGCCGAGCGGCAGGGCTTCAAGATCGAGGAGCTCGGAGCGAGCCCGAGCGACGGCGGCGGCTACAAGGAGGTGACGTTCGCCGTGAAGGGCGACGGCGCCTACCGCGTCTTCAAGTGGGAGGGCGGCACGCACCGTGTACAACGCGTCCCCGAGACGGAGTCACAGGGCCGCATCCACACGTCGACCGCGACCGTCGCGGTGATGCCCGAGGCGGAGGAGGTCGAGGTCAACATCGACCCGAACGATCTGAAGATCGACGTCTACCGGTCGACGGGCCCGGGCGGGCAGTCGGTGAACACGACCGACTCCGCCGTACGGATCACGCACTTGCCGTCCGGCGTTGTCGTCTCGATGCAGGACGAGAAATCGCAGCTCCAGAACAAGGACAAGGCGATGCGCGTGTTGCGTGCGCGCCTCTACGAGCGTGAGCTCGAACGGCAGCGCCAGGAGCTCGACGCGACACGCCGCTCGCAGATCGGCACAGGCGAGCGCGCCGAGAAGATCCGCACGTACAACTTTCCCGAGAACCGGCTCACCGACCACCGCATCAAGCTGACGGTGCACCAGCTCGACCGGATCCTGCAGGGCGAGCTCGACGAGTTCACCGAAGCGTTGAACTCCGAGGAACGCAAGCTCGCGCTTTCGGGCTGAGGCCGTGGGCGACGCGGTGACGGCGCGCGACCTGCTCGATCGTGGAACACGCCGTCTCGCCGGCGCGGGCATCGAGAACGCCCGCCGCGAAGCGGAGTGGATCGTCGGCCACGTGCTCGGCCTGTCGCGCAACGAGCTCTACGCCGCTCCCGAGCGGCCGCTCGACGAAGGCGAGGTCCGGGCTGCCGAGGCGCTGCTCGTGCGCCGCGAGGCGCGAGAGCCGCTTGCCTACATCCTCGGCTCCTGGGGCTTTCGCCGCTTGATGCTGAAGACGGACGCACGCGCGCTCGTGCCCCGGCCCGAGACGGAGATCGTCGTCGAGCGCGTGCTTGCGCTCCTCGAGGGCATCGACGCCCCCCGCGTCCTCGACATCGGTGTCGGCTCCGGAGCGATTGCGCTCGCCGTGAAGGACGAGCGGCCCGACGCGAATGTGACAGGCGTCGACATCTCGAAGGAGGCGCTCTCGCTCGCCCGGGAGAACGCCGCCCTCCTCCGGCTCGAGGTCGAGTTCCGCGAGCAGGGAGTGGATGCCGCAGCGACGGGCTGGGACCTCGTCGTCTCGAATCCACCGTACGTCGACACGATCGAAGGCCTGCAGCCGGAGCTCGGCTTCGAGCCTGAGCAAGCCCTCCTCGGCGCGGGATTCCATGCGCTCATCGCGCGGACGGCGCGAACGCGCTTCCTCGTGCTCGAGGTCGGCGACGGCCAGGCATGGGGGGTGGCCCGCGAGCTCGAGACAGCCGGATATCGGGACGTCGCGATCACGCGCGATCTCGCAGGTCTCGAGCGCGTCGTCGAAGGCGCCCGATGAACGAGAAAGCACAGCTGAACGAGGACGCACACGTGCAAGCCGCGATCGACGCCTTGCGCGCGGGCGAGCCGGTGATCCTTCCGACCGACACCGTCTACGGGCTCGTCGCCGCGGCCGAAGGCTCCGGGCCGACCGAGCGGTTGTACGGGCTCAAAGGGCGCGACGCCGGGCAGCCCTCGGCGCTGATGACGGCCGATCTCGAGACACTGCTTGCATGGGTTCCCGAGCTGCGTGGTCGCGACGAGGCGGTCGCCCGCGCGCTTCTGCCCGGCCCGTACACCCTCATCCTGTCGAACCCCGCGCAGCGCTTCGCCTGGCTCACCGGCACGCGCCCGCTCGCAATCGGCGTACGCGTGCCTCACCTGCCGCCTATCGCCGCCCGCGTCGTGGGGTCGATCGGCGCCGTCGCCTCGACGAGCGCGAATGCTCCTGGCGGGCCGGATCCGTGCAGCGTCGAGGAGATTCCCGCGGATCTCCGCGAGCGTGTCGGCGCGGTCCTCGACGGAGGCGTGCTCCCCGGTGCGCCGTCCACGGTGCTGGACTTCACCTCCGTGGAGCCGCGGGTTCTCCGTGAGGGAGCCGCGTCGTCGACCGACGCGCTGGCACGGGTGCGCGAAGCGCTGGGTTAGCCGGGACGCCAGGCGAGCGCGAACTTCGTACGGATGCCGTCGACCGCGATTCGGTACCTCGTGCCCGGGAGGGCAGTGAAGGACACGCGCGCGGCACCCGTTGCGACAGGCCGGAGAGCGGAGACGGAGCCGCCGGTATAGACGGAGACCTGCGTGCCGGTGCCGGCCTCCAGGGCGAGCCGGCCGCCGGCGGGAGCCCGCCAGCTGAACCAGACGGAGCGGTGCGCCCGTTCGCGGCGCTCGGACGTTGCGAAGTCGGTCGACCCGAGGATGAGGCCGTGCCACGTTGAGATCGGTTGCGCAGCGGCGAAGAGATCGTTGTCGGGGGGCGGTCCGAATGTCCAACCGTCCGTCCCTGCGTCGGACGCCTTTCCCCGGGCGCCGCGCACGGCTGCCACGGTGACGGATGCGCTGCCGGAGTTGCCCGCAGCGTCCGTTGCCCGCAGCTCGAGCACGTAGCGGCCCTCGTGAGACGGCTTCCACGCGAAGGTGTAGGGCGCGGTGTACTTCACGCCGACGACGACGCCGTTCGCCCTGAGCTCGACCTGGCCGACGCCGACGTCATCCGACGCTGTGCCGGTCACGGTGCCGTCTGATGCGGGCCCGGAGATCGTCATCGACGGTGGGCTGCGGTCGGGACAGCTCGTGAGCGTGCCGTTTCGCGCTGCGGTGACTGCCTGGCGAATCGCGTCGAGGGACGACTTCGGCGTCCCATCGGCGTAGAACAGTCCGGACTGCCACGCTGCGAGTGCCCTCTCGTCGACGACGTGGAAGATGAGGATCCCGATCACGTTCGGCTGGCAGAGAGCAAGCTTGAACGCCTCGGCGTAGTAGCGCGCCTGCGTGTTCTCGTCGACTGCTCCCGACGTCGGCGGCTCGACGCCGGAGTACGCGGCTGCCTTGGCGCTCGGAATCACGGTCTCCACCCCGAACTCGCCGTAGACGATCGGGAGCGTCGACCCGCGCTGCGCCGTCCCGTCGAAGGCCGTGCCGAGCAGCGACACGAGCTTCGTGTAGTCGCCTTCGGCGATCGTCGTTCCCGCCGTGTGCGGCATGCTCGGCGGCAGCGACGAGTTGTCGGCATAGACGTGCTGGTCGAAGACGTCCATGATCGGCGTCGTGCGTCCGCTTGCCCTATACGCGGCGCCGAGGTCGCGGATGAACGTCGTGGGCGAGTGAGCCTGTCGCGCGGCTGCCGGATCGTCGGGCCCACGCGAGTCGAGCGCGCCGCCGATCACCGTCGCGGTCGGGCGCATCGCCTTGATCGCGTCGTAGCTCGCCGCGAGGAGCGCTTCGTACGACGCCGCAGCGACGTCATTGCCCGAGCTGTCGAACTGGGGCAGCCAGTAGACGTTCGAGTTCGGCTCGTTGCCGATGATGAAGGTGGTCACCGACGGGAGGGAGGCGACGACCGACCGTGTGAACTGGACGAACCGCGCGCGCGAGGCGTCGTCGGCGGGTGTCGAGCTCGACCCCGCGTTGTAGATCGAGACGATCGGCTGAATCCCGCGCACGGTGGCCGCGCGCGCCGCGCTCTGCACTTTGGTCATCTGGCCTCTTGCGGGGGCGGTGGCGCCGGTCGTCCACTGAACGGTCATCCGGACCGAGTCGAAGCCGGCGAGCCTGGCGAGGTCCATCTGCGTGTTCGGATTGCCCCAGATCGCGGCGTCTTCGACCGCGCCTACGTGGAGAGACGGGCCGGCGAAAGCCGTCTGAGCCGCGATCAGCGCGACCGCAGTGATGACCACTGCACAGGGGAGGCGCCTCATCCACTTCATCGTCGGCGTCCGGGGCCGAAGATTGAGGCTTTTCACCAGGTTGTCACGGAAAAGCTGCCGAAACATGTCGTGTTCGTCTCCCGCCCGAGCGGGTCAGTACGATCCGCCGGAAACCCCGGCAGAGGAGAGTTCGTCGTGCCCGTCGCGCAGGAGACCTTCCAGCACCTCACAACCGCCGGCCTCGCGGACGTCGATCCCGACGTCGCAGCGCTGCTCGGTAAGGAGCTCGAGCGCCAGCGCGGCCAGATCGAGCTGATCGCCTCGGAGAATTTCACGTGGCCGTCGGTCCTCGAGGCCGTCGGCTCCGTCCCGACGAACAAGTACGCGGAGGGCTATCCAGGCAAGCGCTACTACGGCGGGTGCGAAGTGGTCGACGAGATCGAGCAGCTTGCGATCGACCGCGCAAAGGAGCTGTTCGGCGCGGAGCACGCGAACGTGCAGCCGCACGCGGGCTCGCAGACCAACATGGCCGTCTACGCCGCGGTACTGCAGCCGGGCGACACGATCCTCTCGTTGCGTCTCGACCACGGCGGGCATCTGACGCACGGGCACAAGGTCAACTTCAGCGGTCGGCTCTACACGATCGCGGGCTACGGCGTCTCGCGCGAGACGATGATGGTCGACTACGACGAGGTGCTTGCACAGGCGAAGGAGGCGCGGCCGAAGCTGATCGTCTGCGGCGGCTCGGCGTATCCGCGCACCGTCGAGACCGACAAGTTCCGCGAGATCGCCGACGAGGTCGGTGCGTTCTTGCTCTGCGACATGGCGCACTTCGCCGGCCTCGTCGCCGCCGGGCTGCACCCGAACCCTGTCGAGCACTGCGACTTCGTCACGTCGACGACGCACAAGACTCTGGCGGGGCCTCGTGCGGGCTTCATCCTCTGTCGCGAGGAGCACGCGCAAGCGGTCGACCGCGCGGTGTTCCCGGGCATGCAGGGCGGTCCGCTCGAGCACACGATCGCTGCGAAGGCGACGTGCTTCAAGATCGCGATGACCGATGCCTTCC
>DATEXK010000358.1:0-10317 GCA_035257065.1 Gaiellaceae bacterium
CGCACGAGCACCGAGTCGTTCTCGCGCCGGTAGAAGCCGATCACCTCGCCGTTGCGTCCGTCGGGCACGCTCACGCGATCGTGACACGCGATTCTCGATACGTCGTGGAGTGGATATGCGGCGAGCGGTGTGATGGTCAGCTCCTTGTGTCGGCGCGGGCGGATGATCCCCGTTGCATCCGGCGAGATCCCCTGCGGTGAGTCTCAAGCCTTCCCGATTTCCCCTGTTGTTGACTTCAGTATCGCCGGATTTGTCGTTCGATCTACCCCCTTTTGGGGGAGTGAAGCGGGCCGCTGCACCACCTAATAGGTGACAGGTCAAGCGGGTTTCCGCGGGTTACTGGAAGTCCGCAGCCCGATACGGTCAGAGCGGCGATGCGGCGTCTCCTCTGCTTTCTCACCGGCCACAAGCCCGACAAGCCCGTGGCCGTGATGGGCGTCTGGGTGAGTACCTGCGCCCGCTGCGGGCGCGCAATCTGAGACGACCATCAGGTCGACAAGGACCAGACCCGCGGCTAGCGATGAAGCCTGCAGCCAGGCGGATGATCCGCTGCAGACAAACGGCGTCAGGCGTTCGGGCACACCGCCTCTCACGAAAGCGCAACCCGACCCGACGCACACATACCCCCGCATCCTGCACGCCGCTGTCACCGATAGCCGCGAACCGTGTATGCAAGCCGTTTCAGTCGGGGTGCCGAGATTCGAACTCGGGACCTCTTGTCCCCCAGACAAGCGCGCTAACCAGGCTGCGCCACACCCCGAAGCGGCGCACGATACCTCTAATCGCCGAGCCGCTTGTAGAGCCTGTCGATCAGCTCCGGCATCGCTTCGAGGCGCTCGGTGATCGAGCGGAGGCGGAACTCGCGGAAGTGCTCCCCGTCGACCCCCAGGGCCTCCGCGAGGGTGCGCACGACATCGCTGGACGGCACGGGCCGGTTTCCGTGCACGAGGTGGTTGAGATACCCGGCCGAGAGGCCCGTCCGGGCGGCCAGCTCGCGGTAGGTGACGCCCGCCTCGGCCATCAACGCCTCGATCGTCGGCCCAAAGGGCTCCTCGCTGAATCGCCGACGCCGCGCCATTCAGCTCTTCTTGCCGAGTTCGGTGACTGCTAACCGCGTTTCCTCGCCCGACGCACGGTCCCGCACGTCGACCTTGCCGTCCTCGAGGCTCTTCTTGCCCACCGTCACCCGGACCGGGCAGCCGATCAGGTCGGCATCCGCGAACTTCTCGCCCGGCCTCCCGTCGCGGTCGTCGAGCAGAACGTCGAAGCCGGCCTCGGAGAGGGCCCGCGCGGCCTCCTCGCCCATCTCCTCGGCGCCCTTGATCACGACGACGTGGACGTCATAGGGCGCGATCTCTTTCGGCCAAATGATCCCTCGCTCGTCATGGAACTGCTCGACGGCGGCGGCCATCACGCGACCCGGGCCGATCCCGTACGAGCCCATGACGATCGTCTTCTCCTGCCCGTCCTCGTCGAGGAACGTCGCGCCCAGCGCCTCGGTGTACTTGGTGCCGAGCTTGAAGATGTGGCCGACCTCGATCGCCGTCTGGAACTGCAGCGCGCCGCCGCAGTTCGGGCAGCGGTCGCCCTCGCGCGGAATGCGGATGTCCGCGACACGCGCTTGGAAATCGCGTCCGTGCTCGACGCCGCGGAGATGCCAGCCGGTCCGGTTCGCGCCGGCGACGAACTGCCCCTTGCGCAGCAACTCGTCGGCGATCACCTCGCCCGTGAAGCCGACCGGGCCGAGCGAGCCAGGCTCCGCGCCGAAGGCGGCGCGGATCTCCTCCTCCGTCGCCGGGCGGGCGTTCGCGCCGAGCGCCGCGAGCAGCTTCGCCTCCTCGAGCCGGTCGTCGCCGCGGACCAGCGCGAGCACGACAGTGCCGTCGTCCTTCGTGTAAGGCATCGCCTTGGACGTTGCCGCCTCGTCGATGTCGAGCAGTTGTGCGAGCGCCTCGATCGTCGTTGTATCCGGTGTCTCGACCTCCTCCGGTGCTGCGAGCGGCGCCGGAAACGTCGGGTCCCGCGGGACAGCGCGCGCGATCTCGATGTCGGCCGCGTAGTCGCCGTTCTCGCACGTGACGAGCGTGTTCTCACCCGATCCCGACGGCGCGAGGTAGTCGTACGACTCGCTGCCGCCCATCATCCCGGGCTCGGCCTCCACGTAGTACGTCGTCAGGCCGCAGCGCTGGAAGATGCGGTCGTACGCGCCCCGGTTCTTGTCGAAGCTGGCGTCGAGGCCCGCCTGGTCGCGGTCGAGCGAATACGAGTCCTTCATGATGAACTCGCGTACGCGCAGCAGGCCGCCGCGCGGCCGCGGCTCGTCGCGATCCTTGGTCTGGAAGTGGTACCAGAGCTGCGGCAGCTGCTTATAGCTCTGGATCTCGGCGGCGTGAAAGGCGAACGTCTCCTCGTGCGTCAGCGGCAGCACGTATTCGCGGCCGACCCGGCCCTCGAGCTTGAAGATCTCGGTGCTGTCGTAGCGGCCGGTCTGCTTCCAGAGCTCCGCGGGAGTCAGGACCGGACCGAGCATCTCCTGCGAGCCGATCGCGTCCATCTCCTCGCGGATGATCTGCTCCACCTTGCGGTGCACCCGCCACCCGAGTGGCATGTATGTCCACAGGCCGGCGCTCAGCTGACGGATGTAGCCGCCGCGCACGAGCAGCTTGTGCGATGCGGCTTCCGCATCCGCCGGGTCGGCGCGCAGGGTTGGAAGGAAGAGCTGAGAGGCTCGGGCGATCATCTGTTGCCCGCTGAGGCTACTCGACGGGGATCAACGACGCTTCGGCCATCGCGAGCGCGGCCGGCTTCGCCATCTTCAGTCGCTTCGGACGCTGCATCCCGGCCGAGATCCACTTGTCGATCTCGAAGAAGAGCTCGTCGATGAGGATGTCGGACGAGACCTTCTTCAACACGCGGCCATGCGCATACACGAAGCCGACGTCGCGTCCGCCCGCAATCCCGAAGTCGGCGTCGCCCGCCTCCCCCGGTCCGTTGACCGCGCAGCCGAGCACCGCGACCTCGAAGTGCTGCGGATACGTCCGCAGCCGTTCCTCGACGGTCTCGGCGAGCGTCTGCACGCCGACGTTGTCGCGGCCGCAGCTCGGGCACGCGATCATCACGGGCCCGCGCTCGCGCAGGCCGAGCGCCTTGAGGATCTCGAAGGCGGTCTTGATCTCCTCGACGGGATCCGCGGTGAGTGAGACGCGAATCGTGTCGCCGATCCCGTCGGTGAGCAGCGCGCCCATCCCGACCGCGGACTTGATCGAGCCGGAGAACGGCGTGCCCGCCTCGGTGACGCCGAGGTGCAACGGGTACGGCACCTTCTCGGAGAGCAGCCGGTAGGCGCGAATCATCGTCGGCACGTGGCTCGACTTGACGGAGATCTTGAAGTCGTGGAAGTCGAGGCTCTCGAGCAGGCGCACTTCCTCGAGCGCCGCCTCGACGAGCGCCTCGGCCTGATCCTGCTGTGCGAGCTCGGCGAGATGCTTCGGCAGCGATCCGGAGTTCGCGCCGATCCGCATCGGGATCCCGGCGCGTTTCGCTGCCTCGACGACGAGGGCGACCTTGTCGGGCCCGCCGATGTTGCCCGGGTTGATTCGTACCGCTGCGACGCCGCCTTCGATTGCCTTCAGCGCGAGGCTTGCATTGAAGTGGATGTCGGCGATCACGGGCAGCGGCGAGAGCCGCACGATGCGCGGCAGTGCCTCCGCGTCCTCGAGCTTCGGCACCGCGACGCGCACGATCTCGCACCCGGCCGAGGCAAGCGCGGCGATCTGCGCCGTCGTCGCAGCGACGTCGTGCGTCTTGGTGAGCGTCATCGACTGGACGACGACGTCCGCGCCGCCGCCGATCGCGACGCCGCCCACCGAAATCTGGCGCCGGCTGGCCATCACGTCAGTCTAGCCCCGAGGTTCGGCCCTACCCCAGGCTCAACAGACGCTGAGCTACGCCGGGCCGCGACCGGGCGAGCGTGGTCGTGGTAAGCGCGCGGCGTGCGCCACACGCGGGACAAGGGCGCCGCTCAATCAGACATACGGGTTCGTCGAGCCCGGTATCCCGTCGGACATCAAACAATGACCGGGGTCGACTAGCCCGATTTGTGGGTGAAGTCGTTGCTCAGCGCGATGTACATCAGCACGAGGATCAGGGCGATCCCGGCCATCGAGACGCGCTCGTAGACCTCCCGGGCGAGTGCGCGTCGCCGGACGGCCTCGATGAGCGAGAAGAGGATGTGGCCGCCGTCGAGCGGGAGCAACGGCAGCAGGTTGAGCAGGGCGAGCGACATGCTGATCAGGCCGAGCAGTTCGAGGTAGTAGCTGAAGCCAATCTTCAGTTCGGCCTGCGACGTGCGGACGATCCCGACCGGGCCCGAGATCTGCGAGCGGTCACTCTTGTGGAAGATGTTTGCGAAGCCGGTTCCCGTGGAGGTGACTACCGCCCAGCACTCGTGCACCGCCTTCCCGAGGCTCGTGCCGAGTGGGTACGACACGAGCTCGGCGGTCGGTACGAAACCCCAGATCCAGCGCTTCTGCACACGGATCGTCTTGCGCGGGCCGAGCGTCAGTGCCTGCCCGTTGCGGCGGACGGTGACCGTGATCGGCGCGCCGCGGCTGGCGCGGATCAGCCTGGAGACTCCGTCGAACGTCGTGGCTGTGCGGCCGTTCACGGCGACGATCCGATCGCCCTTGTGGAGACCCGCTGCGGCGGCGGGCGTGTTGCGCTCGACCTGGCCGACCTTCGTGGTCGGGACATTCGAAGGCGCTCCCGTGGCGAACACGACGAGGAAGATGACGAACGCAACGAGGATGTTCGCCGCCGGGCCTGCGGCAATGATGGCGATTCGCTTCCACGTCGCCTGGTGCCAGTAGGCGTCGAGCCCGGTGCCCTCGTCGAGATCGCGCAGCGCGCGATTCGCCGAACGGCGCGCCGACGTCGAGAGCTGTGCGCGGTCGATCTCGCCACGGAGCTCCGGCAAGACGGCGCGCGCATCTGCGAAGTCCTCCGCATCGAGTGCGCGGCGCACGCGCTGGACGAACGGCAGGAGCGTCGGATCCTCGCGCACGGCGCCGGTCATGAACGTCTCGACGTCGCGGCCGGCGGGGCGATTCATGCCCGGGATGCGGACCATGCCGCCGAGCGGGATTGCACCGAGGCCGTATTCGATGCCCTTGCGCTGAACCTTGAAGACCGCCGGCGGGAAGCCGACGTAGAAGCTGCGCGGCCGGACACCGACGAGCAAGGCGACGGAGAAGTGACCGAGCTCGTGGAGGAAGACGAGCAGGATCAGGCCACCGGCGACGACGAGCCAGGTCACGCGACCGAAAGCCCCTGCTCTGCGATCCTGCGGGCGGCGCCGTCCTGCTCGAGCAGATCGTGTACGTCGCGCGCCGGGGAGCCGTCCGACTGCGCGAGCGCGTCTGCGACGACCTCTGCGATCGCAAGGAACGGCAGGCGGCCGGCGAGGAACGCGGCCACCGCCACCTCGTTCGCCGCGTTGAAGACGCACGGCGCGGTCCCGCCCCTCTCCCCCGCTTCACGCGCGAGCGCGAGCATCGGGAAGGTCAGCGTGTCCGGCGGCTCGAACTGCAACGTGAGCGTCGTGAAGTCGAGCGCGGCGGCGGGCGTCGCTGCACGCTCCGGATAGGTGAGGGCGTACGAGATCGGGACGCGCATGTCGGGATAGCCGAGATGCGCGAGCGTCGTGCCGTCGCGGAATCGCACGAGCGAGTGCACGACCGACGTCGGCTGGAGCACGATCTCGATGTCGCGGTACGGAATGCCGAACAAGTAGTGCGCCTCGATCAGCTCGAGCCCCTTGTTGGCGAGCGTCGCCGAGTCGATCGTGATCTTCGGCCCCATGCTCCAGGTCGGGTGTGCGAGCGCCTGCGCCGGCGTGACGTCGCCAAGCTCGTCGCGTGTACGTCCGCGGAAGGGTCCGCCCGAGCCGGTGAGCACGAGCGAGTGCACCTGCTCGCGTTCGCTCCCTTCGAGGCACTGGAAGAGCGCCGAGTGCTCGGAGTCGACGGGCAGGATGCGCCCGCCGCCGCGCGCCATCGCAGCGAGCGCCAGCTCACCGGCCGCCACGAGGCTCTCCTTGTTCGCGAGCGCGAGGTCGACGCCGTGCTCGAGCGCCCAGAGCGTCGCGTGGATGCCCGCGAAGCCGACGACGGCGTTGAGCACGACGTCAGGCTGCGCACGCTCGAGGAGCTCGGTGAGATCGCCGCCGACCTGCTTCAGCGGCGCATCGACGTCGTCGAGCGGCGAGGAGCCCGATGCCACGGCGCAAAGCTCGAGCCCTGGGTGCGCAGCGACGATCTCGATCGCCTGACGCCCGATCGAGCCGGTGGCGCCGAGAAGGGCAACCCGCTTCACGCGGCCAGTGTAGGGACGACGGCCAGACTGCCGACCTCGGGGCCGAAACCGGTACAGCCACCGGTCAGTTCACGCGGGACGCGCCGGCGAGTCGCCGACCAGGGCACGGCCCCAGTAGGACCCCTACGCGTAGCCGAACGCGAGTACGAGGTAAAAGGCCGCCATCGAGGCAAAGAGCAGCGAGTCGATCCGGTCGAGCACGCCGCCGTGGCCCCCGAGCAGGCGGCCGGTGTCCTTGACCGCCATGTCGCGCTTGAGCATCGACTCGAAGAGGTCGCCGGCCGCCGCCGCGAGGACGACCACCAGGCCGAGCACGACGGCCTGCCAGCTCGTGAGGTAGGTGTTGCGCGTGTCGTAGAGCGCGATGAACGAAGCGAAGATGCCCGCAAGCGACCCGACGAGGAAGCCCTCCCACGTCTTGCCGGGCGAGAGGGACGGCGCAAGCTTGTGGTGGCCGAAGAGGCGGCCGGCGAAGTAGGCGAACGTGTCGGCTGCCCAGACGGTGATCAACACGGTGAAGGCCAGCAGCCGCGCCTTGTCGTGCAGCTCCCGCAGCAGCAGGATGTGGCCGAGCCCGAGGCCGATCCAGGTGGCGCCGAGCACGGTGGCCGCGATGGCAACCGTCGACGGCGCTCGCGTCTTGGCGACCGCGTTCAGCACGAACGCGAGCAGGAACGTCGCGAGCACGCCGCCGAGCATCCAGACGACGCCGCCCTTGTGCGCCCCGACGAGCGCGAGCCCGACGCCGATGTACACCGCCGGCGCGAGCGGACGCAGCGGACGCGCCATCGTCACGAACTCGTGCACGGCGATCGCAGCCGCGCAACCCACAAGGGCGAAGAGCCACCAGCCGCCGACCCAGACTGCGCCGAGCACGACGGGAAGGCCGATCACGCCGACCAGGATGCGGGAGATGAACGAGGTCATCGTCCGCCGAATCTACGGCGGCGACTCGCGTAGTCCTCGATCGCAGCGCGAAACTCGTTCGGCCCGAAGTCGGGCCAGAGCGTGTCGACGAACACGAACTCTGCATACGCGGACTGCCACAGGAGGAAGTTCGAGACACGCAGCTCACCCGACGTTCGGATCACGAGGTCCGGGTCGGGCATCTCGGGCGCGTACAGATGACGCGCAACGAACGCCTCGTCGATGTCCTCCGGCTCGACACCGCTCTCGGCAATGCGCCGAGCAGCCTCGACGAGCTCCGCGCGTCCGCCGTAGTCGAATGCGATCCAGAGGTTGAGCCGTGTCTTGTCCGCCGTCGCCGCCTCGAGGTCGGAGAGCTTCGTCTGCAGCCACTCGGGCGCGCGGTCGCGGCGCCCGACGAAGCGCGTCCGCACTCCCTCCTTCGCGAGGTCGCTGAGCTCGCGGTCGATGGTCTCGCCGAAGATCTCCATCAGCGCTTCCACCTCTTCGCCCGGGCGCGACCAGTTCTCCGTCGAGAACGCGTAGACGGCGAGCGACTCGACGCCGAGATCGATCGCCGTCTCGACGACCGGACGAAGCGCACGCGATCCCGCACGGTGACCGTCGGCGACGCCCACTCCCCGAGCGCGGGCCCAGCGGCCGTTGCCGTCCATGATGATCGCCACGGCGCGAACGACCTCGGGCAGGCCGTGCACTTCGGCGGGATCGGCGTCGGTACGCGGGAGAGAAGACACGGCGGTTCCGGAGGCTAGCGGCCGGGCCACTAGACCTCCATGACCTCCGCTTCCTTGTGCTTCAGCAGGTCGTCGATCTGCTTCGTGTGATCGTCGGTGAGCTTCTGCACCTGCTCCTCCGCGCGATGCTCCTCGTCGACGCCGACGACACCGGAATCGACAAGCTCCTTCAGCCCCTTCATCGCGTCGCGCCGGATCTCGCGTACGGCGACTCGGTGGTCCTCGGCGAGCCCGCGTACGACCTTGACGAGCTCCTTGCGCCGTTCCTCCGTGAGCTGCGGGATCGGCAGGCGGATCATCTTGCCGTCGTTCGACGGCGTGAGCCCTAGGTCGGATTCCATGATCGACTTCTCGATGTTGCGGATCGAGCCCGGGTCGAACGGCTGGATGGTCAGCATCCGCGCCTCCGGCACGCCGATTGTCGCGAGCTGCTTCAGCGGCGTCTTCGTGCCGTAGTAGTCGACGTCGATGCGGTCGAGGAGCCCCGATGACGCGCGACCCGTGCGCACGGTGTTGAACTCGACGCGCGCATGCTCGACGGATTTCTGCATCCGCGTCTGCGCGTCCTTGGTCAGATCCTCGACGGTTGTCGCCATTGCTCGTGCCCTCCTACGGAGTCTCGATGACCGTACCGACGTGCTCGCCGGAGACGACGCGACCGATGTTGCCATCGGCAAGCTCGAAGACGTGAATGCTGAGCTTGTTGTCCATGCAGAGCGACAGCGCGGTCGTGTCCATCACCTTGAGCCCGCGCTCGATCGCCTCCAGATGTGTGAGTTGTGGCAGGAACTTCGCAGTCGGATCGAGCCGCGGATCGCCGTCGTAGACGCCCTCGACGCCGTGCTTCGCCATCAGGAGCGTGTCGGCGCCGATCTCGAGCGCGCGCAACGCCGCCGCGGTGTCGGTCGTGAAGAACGGATTGCCCGTACCTGCGGCGAAGATGACGATTCGTCCCTTCTCGAGATGCCGGATCGCACGGCGCCGGATGTACGGCTCCGCGACCTCGGAGACCGTGAGCGCCGACTGTACTCGCGTGTCGGCGCCGGCACGTTCGAGTGCGTCCTGCAGCGCAAGGGCGTTCAGCAGCGTCGCGAGCATGCCTGCGTAGTCGGCTGTCGCCCGCTCCATCCCCTCCGCCGCCGCCGCGAGCCCGCGGTAGAAGTTGCCGGCGCCGACGACGATCGCAACGTCGACCCCCGACGCGCGCACGAGCGCGATCTCGCGCGCGAGCGGCTCCATCATCCCCGGGTCGATGCCGTAGTCGCGGTCGCCCATGAGCGCTTCACCCGAGAGCTTGAGTAGTACGCGCCGGAGAGCGGACGTTCCGCTCTTTGGCGCCTCGACCGTCTCTTCGGGGCCGATCGTCTCGTCGGGCTGGGCGCTCATCGGCGTCAGCCGGCGAGTGAGAAGCGCTGGTACTCCAGCACTTCCGCGCCGGCCTCCTTCAGCACCTGCCCGACCGTCTTGCCGGAGTCGTGGACCCACTCCTGGTCGACGAGGACGTTCGCACCGAAGAAGCGCTTGCCGAGCATCCCCTCGACGATCTTCTCGCGGGCCTGCTCCGGCTTCGACTGCACTTCGTCCGAGTTCGCGTAGATCTCGCGCTCCGCCGCGAGTGCATCGGCTGGAACGGCGTCCCGGTCGATCCACTGGGGATTTGCGGCTGCGATGTGCATCGCAACCTTGCGTCCGATCTCGGCGTCGCCGCCGCGAAGCTGGAGCAGCACTCCGAGCTTGTTCGCCGGCGGGTGCGCGTACGCGGCGACGGTCCCGCCGTCGACGGCTTCGAAGCGCGCCGCACCTGCGATCACGATGTTCTCCCCGAGCTTCGCCGCAAGCTCGATGCGCTCGCCTTCGAGCTCCGAGAGGGCGTCGAGCCCCGATTCGTCCGCGGTGACGAGCACCTTCTTCGCGAACTCGAAGAACTCGTCGTTCTTCGAGACGGGCTCCGTCTCGCAGCCGACGGCGACCATCGTGCCCTTCGAGCCGTCGTCCGCCAGGCGATAGCCGACCGCGCCTTCGGTCGTCTCTCGATCTGCACGCTTCGCCGCGCCTGCCATGCCCTTCTCGCGGAGAACGACGATCGCCGCCTCCATGTCGCCGTTCGTCTCCTGCAGCGCACGCTTGCAGTCCATCATCCCGGCGCCGGTGCGGTCGCGGAGCTCCTTGACGAGTGCCGCAGAGATCTCCGCCATTACTGCTGCACCTCGGTGGCAGCAGGGGCGTCCGTCTCGGCGGGCGCAGCCTCGGCCACGCCGGCGGGTGCCTCGGTCACGCCGGCGGG
>DATEXK010000359.1:0-2512 GCA_035257065.1 Gaiellaceae bacterium
CGCGCCGCCCGGCCGCGCGCTCCAGCCCGAGCTCGCAGCAGCCGAGGCGGCACGCTTGATCGAGGACGACGCGTTCCGCTCGCAGCGCAGCCGGACAGGACTGAAGGCCGCGCAGCTCGAGAGCTTCGGCGCGCTCGCCGATCACGTCGAGAAGGTCTACGCCTCGCTCGAGCGGCGGCGACGCCCCGTCGCACGACCTGCGCCGCTCGAGGAGCGCGACTGGATCGTCGTCGACCTCCACATGCACACGTCGTGGTCGAGCGACTGCTCGATCGAGGTGGACGACCTGCTCGACCACGCCGAGGCCGAAGGGCTCGGCGCGATCGCGATCACCGACCACAACGTCTTCGGCGGCGCGCTCGAGGCCGTCGAGAAGGCGCGCGGCCGCAAGCTGATCGTGATCCCCGGCGAGGAGGTGAAGTCGGCCTCCGAGGGCGAGGTGATCGGCCTCTTCCTCAAGGAGGAGATCCCGCGCGGGATGTCGTTCGCCGAGACGGTCGCGGCGATTCGCGCGCAGGGCGGGCTCGTCTACATCCCTCACCCCTTCGACCGGCTGCACTCGATCCCCGATGCGGCGACGCTGCAGCGCCACCTCGGCGAGATCGACATCTTCGAGGTCTACAACGCCCGCCTGCTCTTCGAGGGCTACAACGTCGAAGCGCTCCGTTTCGCACGCAAGTACAACCTCACCGCAGCCGCCGGATCGGACGCCCACGTGCTCCCGGGAGTCGGCACCGGCGCCGTCAGGATGCGCCGTTTCCAGGGCCCGGAGGAGTTCCTCCTGTCGCTCCGCAGCGCCGAGATCCTGCGCCGTCCGAAGTCCCTCGCGTACCTTCAGGGGCTCAAGTGGGTGGCCCAAGCCAAGGAAAGGGTGCGCTAGGAGCGAACATCGCTGGGGCTCCTGTGACCGTGGCGACAGACGAAATCTACGAGAAGTACCTGCAAAAGGCGATCACCGAGATCAACACTCTCGGTGACGAAGTTGCACAGGCCGGGGCAGGCACTCGCGTTCCGGTCGTCGGCTCCGGACATCCGCTCGCCGATGTCTTCCTGCTGAAGCACGCGCCCCGCGCGTCGGAGCTCCAGGAGGGCGTCGCGTTCTACGGCCGGGCCGGCAACGCGCTCCTCAAGTCACTGCAACGGCTGCGGGTCGACCCGATGGCGATCTACGGGACGAACTGCCTCAAGTTCGCCGACGGGGACGAGGACGAGTCACGGCCCTTCCTGCTCCGCGAGCTCCACATCGTGCAGCCGAAGCTCATTGTCGTGATGGGCGAGCCGGCCCGCGTCTTCCTGAACAGCGTCGGCTTTCCGCTCTCCAGCGAGATCGCACCGACGCCGGCATCGGCAAGCACGACCGAGCTCCAGCGCTTTACGCCGACGATCCAGGCGCTCGTCACGCCCGACATCGACGAGGCGCTCGACGAGGCGCCGGCGAAGACGGCGTTCTGGAACGCCTTCAAGGTGCTCGGCACGTGGTGGGCCGAGCTACCTCCTTACTAGATGCCTGGTCGGGGATTCCCGCGGGGCTGGGAACGCCCTGGGCGCGGCGCGCCTCGCCACGTTCGGACGCAACCCGTAGCCCCACTAGGGGCTGCGTCCGACCGCGGCGATCCGCTTGGCCCGGAACGCCCCCAGCCGGCACGCCAATCCCCAACCAGGCATCTCGCGTCGCGGCGCCTCGCGGCCTTCGTGGTCGCAGCCGCCGTCGTCGTCACGTGGTTCATCGTCGCGCCGCACCTCGCGCACCTGCGCCTCTGGCCCACGATCCTCGTCCTCTCGATCCTCGTGATGCCGGGGACGCTGCTGCTCGCATTGATCGCGCTGCCGCTCTGGCGCCGGCGCCGGCTCTTCCCCGCCGCGATCGTGCTCGGCCTGGTCGCCTTCGGGTGCGCGGAGGCGGGTTGGGGACTCGCCGGCAACTTCGCGAAGCTCTGGGCGGCGATCCTCGCGGGGTGGGCGTTCATCCGCCTCTTCGAGGAGCTCTCGTGGGTCGTGCTCGTCGCCGTCGTGATCCCGCTCGTCGACATCATCTCGGTCTACCACGGCCCGACGAAGGCGATCACCTCGCACCACTTCGAGGTCTACACCGCCGTTGCGATCGCCTTCGTCGCGCCGGGCGGAGCCGCCGCGTATCTCGGTCCGCCCGACGTGCTCTTCTTCGCCCTCTTCCTCGCGGCCGCGGAACGCTTCGGCCTCCGCTTCGTGTGGACCTGGGTCGCGACGACGAGCATGTACGGCGTGACGGTGATCATCGCCACCGCGGCACACGTTGGCGGGCTGCCTGCCCTGCCGTTCCTCTCCGTCGGCTTCCTCGCTCCGAACGCCGACATCCTCTGGCGTCAGCTGCGCCGGTCGCGGCCCGCCGCCTCGCCCTAGCCCGCGGGAGGCGTCGCCTTCTTCGCCGGCCTCCGCCCGGTCGACGTGCTGATCGCCGTCTCACCGATCGAGAACGGCGAGCGGTAGGAGCCGATCACCGAGAGGATGACGCCCGTCGACACCGCGAACCAGC
>DATEXK010000360.1:0-4410 GCA_035257065.1 Gaiellaceae bacterium
GATTGCGAGGACTCCGACGACGATCGCAAGGCGTCCGATCGGGTTTCGCTCTGCAGACCTCATGCGTGCTGGACCCTCCTTCTAGCGTCGCTCCGTGCTGGCGCAGCGAATCAGGTCGCGATCGCGGCCCAGCCGAACATGCGGCGATCCTTGCGCCTCACGTCTGGAGGCTCTTCGCAACGGGCGCACACTGAAGGCGGCCGCGTTGACGATGCGCGCACAGTTGCCCAGCCGTGATCGGCCAGGTTTGAAAACCCTGGCAGCGGTGATGGAGATCGTTATCGATATCGATATCTGCAGGGTTTGAGCGAGGTTCGGCACGTGGGACGTGACCCGCCATGTGGTCGCGGTCGTGCGCCTCCGCGCAACGCGCAGTCGCAGTTCCACGAGGCGGTGCGGCTCGACGACGAGCGCACCGCTTGATCCCTCAATGAGGAGGCAACACGTATGAGACACCGCCGTCTGTCCACCATCAGTGCCGCGCTCACAGCGGCCGTCCTTGTCGGCGCCACCGCGGCTCTTGCGGGCTCCGGCTCCGGTCGTGGCCAGTTCCGGCCGCCGCCGGATTCGCTGCGGGCCCTGGCCGCACCGATCGGGCTGCGAATCGGCACCGCGGTCACCCCGTTCGAGCTCGACCATCCCGACTACGCGCAGATCACCGGCGACCAGTTCTCCTCGGTCACGCCGGGCAACGAGATGAAGTGGCAGGTCGTCGAGCCCACCCGCGGCACGTATGACTGGTCAGGCGGGGACCGGCTCGTCAGCTTCGCCCAGCAACACGACCAGCTCGTGCGTGGGCACACCCTCGTCTGGCACAACCAGCTCCCCGACTGGCTGACCAGCGGCGTGAGCAACGGAACGATCAGCAACACCGACCTGCGCAACCTGTTGCACAAGCACATCACCGACGAGGTCACCCACTTCAGAGGCCAGATCTGGCAGTGGGACGTCGCCAACGAGTTCTTCACCGACAGCAATCCGTCGGGCATCAACCCGAACGACTTCTGGATCTCCCACCTCGGCACGGGCGTTCTCGCCGACGCCTTCCGGTGGGCTCACGCAGCCGACCCGCACGCGCTGCTCTTCTTCAACGACTACAACATCGCCGGCGAGGACGGATCGAACGCCAAGAGCGACGCGGTCTACGCGTGGGTGAAGACGATGCTCGCCCAACACGTGCCGATCGACGGGATCGGCGACCAGGGACACCTCGACACCCAGTACGGGTTCCCGACCCAGATGACTGCAGACCTGCAGCGCTACGCCAAGCTGGGGCTCAAGGTCGCCATCACCGAGGCCGACGTTCGCACCTTCGTCAACAACGCCACCGACCAGGTACCGACCGACCACCTGGCCACCTTCGCGCAGCCCTATGAGTTCACGAAGATGCTCAAGGCCTGTCTCGCCGTCCAGAGCTGCATCTCGTTCACCGTCTGGGGCTTTGGCGACGCGAACTCGTGGATCCCCGGCTTCTTCACAGGGGAGGGATACGCGACCATCTACGACGTCAACCTCAACCCCAAGCCCGCCTACATGGACATGCAGGAGGATCTGACGCTGGCGGCTCGCGGCGCGCCCCGGCGTGGCTTTGGAGACGAGCACTAGCACTAGCGACCGCGACGCATACCTCGCCGAGGCGGGCCGCTCGTGCGGCCCGCCTCGGCCCCCGAACCTCTGACGGATCAGTCTCATCATCTGTTCGAGCCCTATGACGGTGAGAGCGCCGTTGCCGTCGTCGCGTCCCGGCGCCACCGCTAGGCTCCCGGTCGTCGCCGAGTTGAGGTTGTCCGAGTGAGGCTTAGCGTCTGATGGGCAGGCCATGGTTCCGCCGGCGCCAGGTCGGCTTGGGTTGGCGACCGATCAGGTGGCAGGGCTGGCTCGTCACCGTCGGCGCCGTCGCCCTCGCCGTCGGCGCGCTGACGCTCCTGCACGCCTCATCCGCGCGCGTTCCGATCGTCATCCTGATCGTTGCTGTCTACGCCGTTGTCGCGCTCGCGACCGGTGGTGCCAGGTCTGCCGAGGCCGCTGCTCCGGGGGATCAGCCGACCGATGGCGAGGCCGAGATCGGCGTGGGCGGCGTCGAGCAGCGGCTGGCGCTCCGGGCGCTCACGTCCGGGCGGGTAGCGACGAGTTCGCCGGACGAGCCGGCGCTGGTCGTCGAGCATCTGACAAAGCGGTTCGGGGAGCGGGTCGCGGTCGATGATGTCTCCTTCAGTGTCGCCGCCGGTGAGGTGTTCGGCTTTCTCGGCCCGAACGGCGCCGGCAAGACCACCACCGTGCGCATCCTCGCCACCCTGATCGCCCCCACCTCGGGCACAGCCCGCGTGGCGGGCCTGCTGCTCGACCCGGCAAACGGCGTCGACATCCGCAAGCGGATCGCGGTGATGACCGAGAATCCCGGCCTCTACCTGCGTCTCACCGTCGCCGAGAACCTCGAGTTCTTCGCCGGGCTGTACGAGCTCGTAGAGCCGAAGGCGCGGATCGGGCAGGTGCTGGCGGCGGTCAACCTTGCCGGCCGGGCGAACGATCCCTGCGGCAGCCTCTCGAAGGGGCTCCGCCAACGCGTCGCGCTCGCGCGGACGCTGCTCAGCGATCCGGCGGTCGTCTTTCTCGACGAGCCGACCTCCGGTCTCGACCCGGTCGCATCCCGCGAGGTGCACGAACTGATCGACGGCCTGCGCGAACGAGGCGTCACCGTCTTTCTCACCACCCACCGGCTCGAGGAAGCAGAGCGGCTCTGCGACCGCGTCGCCATCCTCAACACCAGGCTGCGCACGATCGGCCGACCGGACGAGCTGCGCGACCGGCTCTTCACCAAATCGCTCGTCGTGCGCACGACGGCGCCGCTCGCCTCCCCGGGTGCCGTGTTCGCGGTCGCCGGTGTCGATGGCTGGCGTGCTGACGAGACCGCCCGCTATGTGCTGACCGTCAGCGATGCCCGCATCGCAGCGCCGGCAGTGACGCGGGCGCTCGTCGCCGCCGGCGCGGATCTGCTCTCGCTCGCCGAGGAGCAGCACTCACTCGAGGACGTCTACCTCGAGCTCATCGACGGCGACGTCAAGGCGACAACGTGAGCGGAAAGCGGGTCCTCTCGGTCGTGCGCAAAGAGATGCGCGAGTTCCGGCGCAACCGCTTCGTGATCGGAACGATGGCCGTGCTGCCGCTCGTCTTCCTGATCACGCCGATGCTCACCATCTTCAAGATCCCCGAGTCCTCTACCGGCCCCCAAGTCAAAGCCGCCGTCGGCGTGATCTCCCTCCTACTACTGATCGTCCCGATCGCTGTCCCACCCGTTATCGCGGCCTACTCCGTCGTCGGCGAACGGGATCAGGGAACGCTCGAACCGGTTCTCACCGCGCCGGTCCGCGCATCCGAGCTGCTGCTCGGGAAAGCCGTGGCCGCATTCCTTCCCTCAGTCGCGATCAGCTACGCCATCTACCTCGTCGTCTTGATCAGCGTCCGGTTCGGCGCCGCCCACGTCGTCAGGACGGTCGTCTTCCACCCGCCGCAACTGCTCGCGCAGCTCCTCTTCACCCCGCTCCTCGCACTCTGGTCGATCTGGGTCGGGATCGGCATCTCCACCCGCGCCAGCGACATCCGCGTCGCCCAACAACTCGCCACCGTCGCCGGCCTCCCCCTACTCGGCTTCACCTCACTCATCTCCTTCCAGCTCATCAAGCCCTCCGTCCCGATCGCGATCGGCCTCGCACTCGCCCTGCTCGCCGCCGACACCGCCGCATGGCGCATCGTCTCCCGCCTCTTCGACCGGGAGCGCCTAGTCACCGGCCACCGCCGCACAGACGCATCAGTACGCGACTAAGGGGCCGCCGCACGTCTATCTAGCGGTACTCCGCTGCTGGCGAGCACGAGTCCTAAACGCTGCGAGATCACGTCGCCGGACACACCACACGCCGGACGGCCAGAGGTTCATCGCCGCGACCAGTCGCGGCCACGCCGGTCGTTTGAAGTCTCGCTGGCCCTAGGCGCGATGCTCCGGTCCGGATGCGGCGCGACGCGCAGCCAGCTCAGCCTCAGGGCGATGGCCGGGCGCCCGCGCCGAGCAGTTCCAGTGAAACTGCCTTCGACACGCGGTTACCGCTGGTAGGACGAGTACCCGGGGAAAAGGCCCAATAGAAAAAGCCCCGTTGCCGGGGCTTTTTCCGTAGCAGGCCTGTAAGCCGGAGTACCGTCATGAGGTTGCAGACAGGGGCCCGCGGCCTGCTCGAAGGGCGGTCCCCATGCAATCCGAGGTCTCCGATTTCCTGCGCTACTGCCGGCTGGAGCGGCGCCTGGCCGACCTGACCTGCTCGGCCTACGAACGCGACGTGACAGCCTGCATGCGTTTTCTGCTGGCGGAGGGCTTCAGCGAATGGAGGGCGGTGCGGCCGCCCGACCTGCGCGGTTTCCTGG
>DATEXK010000361.1:0-8173 GCA_035257065.1 Gaiellaceae bacterium
GGGGCCGGAGAGACCGGCGCGGGCGCCGGAGCGGCAGCCGCGGGGGCGGGAGCGACAGGGGCCGGAGCGACACGGGCAGGAGCGGGAGCAACCGCTACAGGAGCAACAGGGGCGGGAGCCGGTGGAGCTACAGCGGGCGCCGCGGCCGGCGGAGTCGAGAGCATGGCGCGGTCGCCGATCCGCTCGATCGTGCGGGCGACGGCGGCTGAAGGCTGAGCGAGCATGAGCTCTACCTGCACCTGGTGCAGGATCACTTCCGCCTGGAGCTTGAGCCCTTCGGCACGGCGTACGCCGATCGTGTATCCGAGGTAGCCGCCGGCCGCGGCGCCGACCAGCAGGAGGGCCAGGCCGAGAGAGTGCGGAATGAGCACGCGGTTGGGCGCGAGGAGCGGTACCGAGCCGAGAATCGAGCCAAAGAGCGCGATGGCGATCGTGTACGCCATGATGCGCGCCGACGCCCTTTCCTGAAGGTACTCCGCGTACCGCTCGACGATGCTCGGATCGAGGGGGTTCGTGGGCTCCATACTCTTCTCATCGGCCGCGAACGGGGCAGGCTTGAGGACCGACTTCAGCGGGTAGGAACCCACCTGCAAATCGGGCCGTGGCGCCCCCGGAGAGGTCGTTAGAAAACCCTTACGAGGCTCTCATCCCCCTCCTAACCACGGGGGGAATCATGGTGTGTGCCCAGCTACGAACAAACAGGAGCAGACCCACGTGAATCAGAAGACATTCCTCCGTCGCGGAGCCCCGATTGCCGCGGCCCTCGCGCTCGGTGCGGGCGCCGGAGCCGGCGTCTACGCCGGGCTCTGGAGCGGCGGCGGGACGAGCGCAACTCCGACCGCCACGGTCACGGCCGCGCAGCCCGCAGCCGTCATGACGACGACTTCCAGCCTGACCCAGCTCTACAAGGACGTCACGCCCGGCGTCGTCGACATCACCGTGGACTCGACCTCGGCCGGCGGCGGCTTCGGCCAGCCGGGCGGTACGTCCGAGGCCGAAGGCTCCGGCTTCGTCTACGACACGAACGGCGACATCATCACCAATGACCACGTGGTCGCCGGCGCCAACACGATCACCGTTCACTTCCCGAACGGCAAGTCGGCCAAGGCGACGCTCGTCGGCTCGGATCCCTCCACCGACATCGCCGTGATCAAGGTCAACGTCGCAGCGAGTGACTTGCATCCGCTGTCGCTCGGCTCGTCCAAGGACGTGCAGCCGGGCCAGGACGTCGTCGCAATCGGTAGCCCGTTCGGGCTCGCCGACAGCATGACCTCGGGCATCGTCAGCGCGATCGGCCGGACGATCCAGGCGCCGAACGGCTACTCGATCGCCAATTCGATCCAGACCGACGCCCCGATCAACCACGGCAACTCAGGCGGCCCGTTGCTCACCACGGCCGGCGACGTCATCGGTGTCAATGCGCAGATCGAGAGCGGCGGCGGCGGCAGCGACGGCGTCGGCTTCGCCATTCCGATCGACGCGGTCAAGAGCGTCGCGAGCACGATCGTCGCCGGCGGCAAGGTCCAGCACGCCTACATCGGCATCCGTGTCGGTGACGCTCCGAACGGCTCCGGTGCGCTGATCAGCTCCGTCTCGGCCGGCACCCCCGCCGAGAAGGCGGGCCTGAAGGCAGGCGACGTGATCACGGCCATCGATACGACGCCGATCACGAAGGCCGACGACCTCACAGCCGGCATCACGGCGCATGCGCCGAACGACAAGGTGACCGTCACGCTCACGCGCAACGGCAAGACGCTGAAGATCGACGTCACGCTCGGGGTCCGTCCGTCTTAGCAGGGCCCCTCTCGGCCCCCGCCGGTCCCTCTCCCTTGATCCCGCCGGCGGGGGCTGCCCAACTTCGGATGTCGCGCGCCTGACTCGACTCAGGCGCGCGACGTCACTCTAGGATCGGGCGATGGAGGCGGCTTCCTCGCTCTCGCCGCGGGCCGCGCGGGTAGCGCTCCTTGCGACGATCCTCGGCACGTCGATCGCGTTCATCGACACGACGGTGGTGAACGTCGCGCTCCCCGCGATCCAGCGCGATCTCGGCGGTGGGCTCGCTGCACAGCAGTGGATCGTCGACGCTTATCTTCTGACGCTCGGCTCGCTCATCCTCGTCGGCGGCTCGCTCGGCGACATCTTCGGCGAGGTGCGCATGTTCACGCTCGGCGTCACCCTGTTCGGGCTGGCGTCGCTGTTGTGTTCCGCGGCGCCCGACTCGACGACCCTGATCGTCTTCCGAGGCATCCAGGGCGTCGCGGGCGCACTCCTCACACCCGCCTCGCTGGCGGTGATCACGTCGACGTTCTCGGGCGCCGCGCGCGGGTCGGCCATCGGCACGTGGACTGCGTGGAGCGGCATCTCGGGCGTGATCGGGCCGCTGCTCGGCGGCTGGCTGATCGGCATCACGAGCTGGCGCGTGATCTTCCTGCTGAACGTGCCGATCGCGCTTGGCACGGTCGTGCTCGTACGGATGTATCTGCCGCGGACTCTCCGCGCGCGGAAGGCGGTGCGCGTCGACTTCATAGGGGCAGCCCTCTGCGTCGCCGGCCTCGGTGCGCTCGTTTTCGGCTTCATCGAGCAGCCGCGGCTCGGCTGGAGCAATCCAGCAGTGGCCGGGACGATCGCCGGGGGCGCTGCCTCCCTCATCGCGTTCGTCGTCTACGAGTCGCGAACGGCGATGCCCATGCTGCCGTTGCGCCTCTTTCGCAGCCGCAACTTCGCAGTGACGAACCTCGAGACGCTCTCCGTGTACGGCGGGCTCTCGGCTTGGGGCTTCTTCCTGATTCTCTTCCTGCAGCAGAACGCCGGCTACTCCGCCTTCCGGGCAGGGCTTGCGACAGTGCCTCTGACAATCGGGATGTTCTTCCTCTCGCGCTACTTCGGCCGCCTGTCGATGCGCTTCGGCCCGCGGTTCTTCATGGCGGCGGGACCGCTCCTCGGCGCCGCCTCGATTCTGGCGCTCGTGCGCCTGCCGACGCACCTCGACTACTGGGTCGATCTGCTCCCGCCGCTTGTCGGCTTCGCCGTCGCGCTCTCGTTGACAGTCGCTCCGCTGACGACGACGGTCCTCAGCGACGCGGGCCCCGGAGACGCCGGCATCGCGTCGGGCATCAACAACGCCGTCGCACGCGTCGCAGGTCTCGTCGCAATCGCCGTGATCGGTATCGCGGCCGCGGGAGGTGGCGACCATCTCTCCGTGCAGGGATTCCATCGCGCGATGTTGATCGTCGCGGTACTGCTCGGAGTCGGCGGCGCAATCGGCGCCGTCGGCATCCGGAACCCCGCTCCGGACTAGCGGCCGTTCGTCGAGAAGTGCTGGTAGTCGGGAGACGGCGACCAGCGGCCGCCCCACGACCAGCCGGCGAGTGCGAAGGCCCGCACGAGCGCGCCTCCTTCCACCGCCATACCGGGACGCACGGTGGTGCGGTCGGCATACGCCTTCGCATTCGCAGGCGACACGACGCCATTCTGGATGTACGGGTTCTCGACCGTGTTGACGTCGATCGCCTCGCCGTAAGCGTGCATCGACCAATGCTTCGGCCCGGGCGCGACGGCGAAGCGGCAGTTGAACGACGACGTGTTGTCTGCAGCGGTCGAACGTGAGTCGCTGCCGTGGAACACGTCGATCGGCTTGATCGAGCGAATCGGGAAACGCTCGCCGTAGAGCCGGCGGAAGACCGCCGTCACCTGGGTCGTCACGCTCGCGTTCACGACGATCGTCCCAAGGTGCGGATTCCCGTCGAAGCCGATGAAACGCAGGCGAATGCCGCGAAGCTGCGGGGGCCCAACAGGACAGCCGGGACGCCATGACCAGCGGAGATCCGCCCTGCTCACGTGCTCGACCTTCGCCACGAAGGGCGGCATGGTGGCCGGGACCGCAACCATAGGAGCGTGAGGGTACTGGCGATCGCCGCGACCTGGGCCGCCGTGTTGACGGCGCCGTGCCCCGGCGTCGTCAACACGCTGCCCGGCACGCAGTCCGCGACGCAGCTCGTGACCGTCACCGCAAGCGCGTACGGCGTGACGACGGCCTCGCTCGAGCTCTGGCAACGGCGTGGCGGCTGCTGGCGCCACGTCGCCGGCCCGTGGCGCGCCTGGCTCGGGCGCAGCGGGCTCTCCGCGCACAAGCGCGAAGGCGACGGAGCGACACCGGCGGGGACGTATCGCGTCGGCGCTACCGCGTACGGCATCGCGCCGGATCCCGGCGTGCACGGCGCGTATCACCGGCTCGTGTGCGGCGACTGGTGGGACGAGGACGCACGTTCGCCGGCCTACAACACGTTCCAGCACGTCCCCTGCGGAACAGCGCCACACTTCAGCGACGGAAGCGAGGCGCTCTGGCGCATCTCACCCCAGTACCGCTATTTCGCGGTCGTCGAGTACAACGCGACGCCGGCGGTACCCGGCCGCGGCTCGGCGATCTTCCTGCACGTCAGCGCCGGCCGGCCGACGGCCGGCTGCGTGAGCCTGCCCGAGGCCGAGCTCGTACGCGTGCTGCGCTGGCTGCGGCCGTCGGCGCGGCCGTTGATCCGGCTCGGGCTCGCCTAGCGGGGTCGGGCTTCGGAGTTGCGCTCGAGCCCGTCGTCGGGGACCGGCTCCCACGCTGCGGCGTAGGCGACGAACGCGCGGAACGTCGGCCTGAGGCCGGGATCGCCGTCGAACGTGCCCAGCCGGACGCTCATCACTGCGTCGTTCTCGGGATCCTTGCTCCAGAGCGCGCTCCCACAACTCGAGCAGAAGCACTTGTGAAAGCCGTCGGGCGGCGCATACGTGCGAACGAGCTCCTCGCCCTGCACGATGCGAAACGAGCCCGGTGCGAGGCGGGCTTGCGCGGAGGCCGCCGTGCCCGTCCGGCGCTGGCAGCGGGTGCAATGGCAGTAGCCGACGGAGAGCGGCGGGACCGTCACCTCGTACCGCACTCCGCCGCAGAGACAGCCACCTGTGAGTGGGAGCTCGGCCATGCGGTGACGATAATGCCAGCATGCGCACTACCGCAAAGGCCGACTACGCGGTACGGGCGGCCGTCGAGCTCGCCGCGGCCGGCGCCGGCGACCCCGTCAAGGCGGAGCAGATCTCGGAGGCGCAGTCGATCCCGCTGAACTTCCTGGAGAACATCCTCGCGGAGCTGCGCCGCGGCGGAATTGTCGAGAGCCGCCGCGGTGCAGCAGGCGGGTATCTGCTCGCCCGTCCGGCGGAGGAGATCACGGTCGCAGACGTCATCCGCGCGGTCGAAGGCCCACTCGCGAACGTGCGCGGCGTGTCGCCCGACCTCCTCGAGTACGAAGGCTCGGCCGAACGCCTGCGCGACGTGTGGGTCGCGCTGCGCGCAAACGTGCGCGGAGTGCTCGAGCAGGTCACGCTCGCCGACATCGCGAAGGGCGAGCTGCCACCGTTCATCGCCGAGCTCACGCAGGCGCCCGACGCCTGGCTCCGCCGCTAGAACCGCACCGCCCGCGAAATCGCACGACACCACCGGCCTTCCAAGTAACAGTCTGTTACAAGGCGTTTCCTGCCCGCCGGACTCGAACGTTCACGCGAGGGCGTCGCGCGACGACGTTCGAGCGTCATCGTTCGAACCTTGTAACAGACTGTTACGAGGCAATTCCCGTCTGCCGCGCGAGGACGTTCTTGCCTTGTAACAGACTGTTACAAGGGTGCTAGAAGACGCGCTCGCGGCGGGTGCGGACGTAGACGATGTCGCCCGAGTCGAGCTCGAGCTCGTCGGCTTCGTCCCGCGTCAGCTGCACGTGCAACCGCTCGCCGTCGTCACGGACGAGGTCGACGCGCGTCTCGAAGCCGAGCCTCACGATGCGCTCGATCTGCGCCTCGCGGGTTGCGCCGTTCGGCTCGTGACGGAGCTCGATGTCGTGCGGACGCACCCACGCGTCGCCGAGCTTGTTCACCGGGCCGACAAAGCTCATCACGAACTCGTTCGCCGGCTGGTCGTAGAGCTCGCGTGGCGGTGCGACCTGCTCGACGCTGCCCTTGTTCATGACGACGATGCTGTCGGCAAGCTCCAGGGCTTCCTCCTGGTCGTGCGTGACGAAGATCGTCGTGACGTGCATCTCGTGATGCAGGCGGAGCAGCCACTCGCGCAGCTCCACGCGCACGCGCGCGTCGAGGGCGCCGAACGGCTCGTCGAGCAGCAGCACCTCTGGCTCCGGGGCAAGCGCGCGGGCGAGCGCCATGCGCTGGCGCTGGCCGCCCGACAGCTGCGATGGATAGCGCTTGCCGAGCCCGGCGAGCTGCACGAGCTCGAGCAGCTCGCCGACCCGCTTCGCGATCTCCGCCTTCGGACGCTTGCGGATCGAGAGCCCGAACGCGACGTTGTCCCACACCGTCATGTGCTTGAACGGCGCGTAGTGCTGGAACACGAATCCGACGCCGCGCTTCTGCGGTGTGAGTGCGGTCGCTTCCTTTCCGGAGATGAACACATCGCCGGCGTCTGCTCGCTCGAGCCCCGCGATCACGCGCAGCAACGTCGACTTGCCGCTGCCGCTCGGGCCGAGCAGTGCGGTCAGCGAGCCGCTCTCCACCTCGATCGAGACGTCGTCGAGCGCGACGAAGTCACCGAACCTCTTCGTAACGTTACGCGCCTCGATTGCCATGGACTTCCTCTCTCGGTTTCAGCTTCGTCATCAAGATGAGCGTCAGGATCGCGAGCGCCGCGAGCAGCACGGAGGCGGCGTACGCCCCCGTCTGGTCGAAGTTCTCGTACGACGCCTGCACGTACTGGGTCAGGGTTTGCGTTCGACCGGCGATTCCGCCCGAGACGATCGCGACCGCGCCGAACTCACCGAGGCAGCGGGCGGTCGTCAGCACGACGCCGTAGGCGAGCGACCAGCGGATCGCCGGGAGCGTGATGCGCCGGAACGTCGTGAACGCGCGCGCACCGAGCGTGGCGGCAGCCTCTTCTTGCTCGATACCGATCTCCCGCAGCACCGGCACGACCTCGCGCACGACGAACGGCAACGAGACGAACATCGTCGCGAGCAGGATTCCGGGATACGCAAACAGCACGCGCACGCCGTGACCCGATAGCCACGGGCCGAACCAGCCCTGCCGTCCGTAGAGGAGATAGAGCGCCATCCCGACGACCACCGGCGAGAGCGCCATCGGCAGATCGACCAGCGCGTTCACGAGCCCCATGCCGGGGAAGCGGTGCCGGACGATCGCAAGCCCGCACAGGACGCCGAACACGGTGTTGAGAGGCACGGCGACGAGCGCGACCTCGAGCGTGAGCTTGAGTGCGTGCACCGCGTCGTGATTCGAGATCGCCGCCCAGAACGGATGCCAGCCGTGCTCGAACGCGCGCCAGAAGATGAGGCCCACGGGCGCGACGAGGATCAGCGCCAGATACGCGAGCGAGCCGAGGCGGATCACACGCCTACCGGTCATAGCGCACCGCCCAGCGGCGGAGGCCGCCGATCGAGAGGAGCACGCCCAGCGAGATGACGAGCAGCAGCACGGCGAGAGCCGCAGCGCCCTGCTCGTCGCCGCTGTTCAGGCGCTGGAAGACGTAGAGCGACGCCACCTCCGTCTTGAACGGGAGGTTGCCGGAGATGAGGATCACTGCGCCGAACTCGCCGATCGCGCGCGCGAACGCGAGCGCCACGCCGGAGAGAAGCGCAGGCAGCAGCGCCGGGAAGACGATGCGCCTGAAGATCGTGAGCTTGTTTGCGCCGAGCGACGCCGCCGCCTCCTCCATCTCGCGGTCGAGCTCGATCAGCACCGGCTGCACCGTGCGAACGACGAACGGCAGCGTCACGAAGAGCAGCGCGAGCAGCACGCCCCAGCGGGTGTACGCCACGTTCACGCCGACGCCGCCCGTCGGTCCGTACAGCGCGAGCAGCGTCAGGCCCGCGACGATCGTCGGAAGCGCGAACGGCAGGTCGATCAGCGTGTTGACGAGCCCCTTGCCGGCAAACTCGTCGCGGACGAGCGTCCATGCAAGCGCCGTTCCCGTGACGGCGTTGATCGCGACGACGGCGAACGACAGGCCGACCGTCAGCTCGAGCGCCGATTTCGACTCCGGGTTCCAGGCGACCTGCCAGAAGTGGTGCCAGCCGCCCTGCGCGCCCTTCACGCTGAGCGCGGCGAGTGGAATGAGAACGATGACGCTGAGATACCCCAGCGCCAACCCGCTACTCAGGGCTGGCCTGCCGAGGGC
>DATEXK010000362.1:0-6688 GCA_035257065.1 Gaiellaceae bacterium
GCATCGGCCTCGGGCGGATCGTGCTCCTCGTAGCGCGGCGCAACGACGTCGAAGGGAATGCCCAGCTGCGTCAGGATCGCCCGCCGTTGCGGCGACGTCGACGCGAGAAGCAGCGGCGCCGCAGGCGGCGCACTCACCGCGGCGGCGCCTTACGCGCGACCCAGATCTCCTCGCTGGGCCACTGCTTTGCCCACGCCGCTTCGACGGCGTCGTAGAACTCGTGCGTCTCGGCGCCGGCCGGAGCCTGGAGCTCGATCAGATCGAGGATCTCGAAGCCGTTCGAACGCAACAGACGAACCCAGTCGCCGTGCCCGAGATGGAACTCGATGCCGCCGCCGTTCTCGCGCCAGTCGAGGCGGTGCATGCCGAACTGCGGCCGCACGAGTTGCTCGACCGTCGGCCCCACGTCGGGACTGCACAGGATCGAGAGCGTCGAGTTGCGCAAGAACACGAGCACGCCGCCCGGACGGACAAGCCGCGCGGCCTCTGGAATCCACTTGTAGGGATCCGCCCAGATCGACGCCCCGTACTCGGAGAGAACCAGGTCGAACGCGCTGTCCGGCAACGGCACCGCTTCGCCGAACGCTTCCACCAGCGGAAAGTCGATACCCGTCTCGCGCTGGCAGCGCCGCGCGGTCTCGAGCTGCGCCGGCGTCGGATCGACGCCGATCGGCCGCGCCCCCCGCCGAGCGAGCCACGCGGAGAAGTACGCGACGCCGCAGCCGAGCTCGACGACGTCGAGACCCGCCAGGTCATCGGGCAGAGCATGCAGCTCGGACTCGGGCACCGACCACGTGCCCCATGAGATCTCCGGTGCGCGCCATTGATCGAGCGCCTTTGCATCGCCCCACTTCTGGTTCGACCGCGTCCAGACCTCGCGGTTGATGCCGACGGAGTCGGGCTCAGACGAGCTCATCGGCGGAGAACCACAGCGCGATCTCGCGCTCCGCGGACTCCGGCGAGTCGGAGCCGTGCACGAGGTTGTCCGGCATCGACATTGCGAGATCGCCGCGGATCGTCCCGGGATCGGCGTCGGCGGGATTCGTCGCGCCGATCGTCTTCCGCATCGTCGCGATCGCGCCCTCGCCCTCGACGACGAGAGCCCACGTCGGGCCCGACGTGATGAAGTCGACGAGCTCGCCGAAGAAAGGCTTCTCCGTGTGCTCTGCGTAGTGCGCCTGACCGAGCTCGCGACTCGCCGTCAGGAGCTTGCCTGCGCGCACGGTCAGGCCGCGCGCCTCGATCCGGCCGAGGATCTCTGCCGCGAGCCGGCGCCGCACGGCGTCGGGCTTGATCAGGATGAGTGTCTGTTGCACCGCCATCGCGCGGCAGTGTAGTCGGCGTGCCCACCGAGCTCGCAGGACTACTCGCGCCGTCTACCGCGCCCCGGCCGCAGTGACGGCATCGCGACGGCCGTCGGCTCGATCGGCGTCTCGCAGAACGGGCACACCTGCCAGAGCGCCTCGAGCGGCGCCTTGCACGTCGCACACGATTGCTTCAGCTTCGTCGTGCAGATCGGACAGACGAGGAAGCTCGAGTCGACCTCGCTGCGGCACACCGGACAGTGCAGGTCGCGCTTCGAGAGCCTGTCCTCCATCGCCTTGATCTCGAGCTCGCGCTCGCGCACGTCGTCGAGGTACTCGGGCGGCCGGAAGAGCATGTAGATGAACGGCCCGACATACGGCGGCACGAGCCCGAGCAGCGTCGCCATGCCGACGAGCCATGGATCCTCGATCCTGCGGCGCGCGTCCTTATAGACCCAGTACGCAAACGCGAGCCAGAAGACGGCGGCGAAGAACAGCATCAGGTTCCGGATCACGAGCCAGGTGCCGGAGCTGAAGAAGTCGTGCGTGCTGCCGAACGTGCTCGCGATCACAACAGCATCCTGCCTATCAAGTACCCCGCAGCAAACGCTCCGCCCACGATCGCGACCAGGACGAACGCGGCCAGGGCGAAGACGCTGACCTTCTCGCCGAACGTATGGGGTCTAGTCGGAGCCACTGAGGTCGCTGAGAAGATAGAGGGAGCCCGAGACGAGGACGGCCCCGTCTGGGCCCGCCAGAGCCAATGCGCGGCGCCGGGCCACGGCCGGATCGACGATGGTCTCGACATGGTCGAAGTACCGTTCGGCGTGGGCAGCGAGTTCCCCTGCGGGGAGCGAGCGGCTATTCGAGGACTGCGTGGCCACCAGGGCCGTCCCGAGCACCGAGAGGGCCTCGAGCATCAGCTCTGGCCGCTTGTCCTCGAGGATCGAGCTGACGAGGACGTACTCCCGCTCTGGCACGCGCGGCAGGAGGTAGGCGACCCCGGCGAGGTTGTGCGCGCCGTCCCAGATCTCGAGCGGCCTCTCGCTCCTCCGCTCGAGCCGGCCGGGGAGCGTGACGTCCGCAGCCGAGCCGGCCCCGACGGAAGCCCCCAGGAACGCCTCGGCCGCCGCGAGCGCGAGCGCGAGGTTGCTCGGTGCGGTCAGGACGACCTTCGCGGCGCCGTTCTCCTCTGCGAGCGCCTGCCATTCCGGCTCGGCGAGGACGACCGTGACACCGGGCTGGACGACCGCCAGCTTCTCCGCTGCGATCGCCTCGCGCGTGTCGCCGAGCACGTCCATGTGATCGAGCGCGACGTTCGTCAGCACAACGACGCGCGAGTGCAGGATGTTCGTCGCGTCGTGCCGGCCGCCGAGCCCGGCCTCGACCACCGCGACGTCGACGCCGGCGTCCGCGAAGGCGAGCAGCGCCGCGGCGGTCAAGGCTTCGAACTGCGTGGCCTGCAGAGCCATGGCCCGGGGTCTGACCCCGGCCAGCGCCCGCTCGAAGTCGACCTCTGCATTCCCGACCCGGATCCGTTCGCTCCAACCGCGGACGTGCGGCGAGATGTACGCGCCGACCGAGAGCCTCGCGTCGGAGAGGAGCGCCTCCGTCATCCGCGTCGTCGTCGACTTCCCGTTCGTGCCGACGACGTGCACCGCCGGGTACGCGAGCTGCGGGTCGCCGAGCTCCGCGAGCAGCGTGCGCATCCGCTCGAGCCCGAAGCCGTCCGCCGGCCACGGGCTGAGCGAGGCGACCCAGTCAGTTGCGGATCGAGTCAAGCTCGCGCCGGTAGCGCTCGAGCTTGTCGCGCTCGGCCTGCACGACGTCCGGGCGCGCGTTCGCCACAAAGCGCTCGTTCGACAGCATCTTCTCGCCGCGCGCGATCTCGCCCTCGAGCCTCGCGACCTCGTCCTCGAGCCGGCCGGCGCCGTCGCCCTTCGCGCGCTCGGGCTTCACGACCGCGTCGAAGATCCGCTTCTCGTCGCCCTCGAGCGGCGTCGACACACCGCTCCGCCGGAAGCGCTCGGCCGCCTCCTGCACGCGCACCAGCGAATCCGCCTCGGCGGCGAATGACGCGTCGGCCCCAGGCCACGGCGCGATCGTCAGCCGCGACTCCCGCGCCGGCAGGTGCGACCAGATCTCCTCGGTCACATGCGGCATCACCGGATGCAGCAGCGCGAGCAGCCGCTCGAGCGCGGCGAGCGCCGTCGCCTTCGCAGCCTCGTCGCCCGCGTACAAGCGCGGCTTGATCGCCTCGGCGAACCAGTCGCAGAAGTCGTCGAAGGTCAGGTGGTACAGCCGGTCGACTGCGTGCGCGAAGTCGTACGACTCGAAGTCGGCCTCGACCTCTGCACGGGTCGCGTCGATGCGCGCGAGGATCCACCGTTCCTCGAGCTCGCGCGGCCGCAGCTCCGGCGTGACGCCCTCGCCCTGCGTGAGGAGCAGGCGCGACACGTTCCAGAGCTTGTTCGCGAGCCGCCGCCCCTCCTCGACCGAGCCGTACGAGAACTTCACGTCCTGCACCGACGACATCTTCAGCAACCCGTAGCGCGTCGCGTCGGCGCCGTGCTGCTCGATCACGTCGAGCGGGTTCACGCCGTTGCCGAGGCTCTTCGACATGCGCTGCCCATCGGGCGCAAGCACGGTCGAGTGGATGATCACGTCGTGGAACGGGATGTCGCCGAGCAGCTCGAGCCCGGCCATCAGCATCCGGTTCACCCAGAGGAAGATGATCTCGCGCGCCGTCGAGTTGACGTCGCCCGGATAGAACGCGCGCAGCTCGGGCGTGTCGTCGGGCCAGCCCAAGGTCGCGAACGGCCACAGCGCCGACGAGAACCACGTGTCGAGCACGTCCGGGTCGCGCTCGAGCTCGCCGGAGTCGCACTCGGCGCACGCAGCGGGCGTCGTCTCCGCGCACGTCACGTGCCCGTCGGGGCAGTACCAGATCGGCAACTGGTGCCCCCACCAGAGCTGGCGTGACACGTTCCACGGCCGGATCACCTTCAGCCAGTCGAGCGCGACGCGCCCGTGCACCGGCGGATGGAAGGTCACGCGACCTGATTCGATCGCCTCGATCGCGGGCGCCGCCATCGCGTCCATCGAGCACCACCACTGCAGCGACACGAGCGGCTGGATCCGCGTGCCCGAGCGTTCGCAGTGACCGACGGAGTGCCGGTAGCTCTCGCGTTTCTCGAGCTGGTCGTGCTCCTTGAGCCACGCGACCACGCGCTCGGCGGCCTCGTCCTCGGTCAACCCCGCGTAGCCCTCGGGTACGTCGCCGGTCATCCGGCCGTCGAAGCCGATCACCGTCAGCTCGGACAGGCCGTGGTCGCGCCCGATCTCGAAGTCGAGCGGATCGTGTCCCGGCGTGATCTTGAGCACACCCGTGCCGAAATCCGGCTCGACCCGCTCGTCGGCGATCACCGGCACCGTGCGCCCGACCACCGGCACGATCACGTCCTTGCCGATCAACGCCGTGTAGCGCTCGTCATCCGGGTGAACAGCCACCGCCACGTCCGCGAGGATCGTCGCCGGCCGCACTGTGGCAATCGTCACCGCTCCCCCGCCGTCCGCGAGCGGATAGCGCGCGTAGGTCAGCGCATCGTTCACATCGATGTGCTCCACCTCGAGGTCCGAGATCGACGTCCGGCAATCGGTGCACCAGTTGATGATCCGGTTGTCGCGGTACAGCCAGCCGCGCTCGTACAGGTGCACGAAGAACCGCATCACCGCGCGCACGTAGGCCTCGTCCATCGTGAACCGCTCGCGCTCGTAGTCGAGCGAGCAGCCGAGGCGCCGGAACTGGCCCATGATCACGCCGCCGTACTCGTGCAGCCATTCCCACACGCGCGCCACGAACGCGTCGCGGCCGAGCTCCTCCCGAGACGTCCCCTCCCTGCGCAGCTCCTTCTCGACGACGGCCTGCGTCGCGATGCCCGCGTGGTCGTAGCCGGGCTGCCAGAGCGCGTTGAAGCCACGCATCCGGTGCCAGCGGATGAGCGAATCCTGCAGCGTCCCGTTGAGCGCGTGGCCCATGTGCAGGGCGCCCGTCACGTTCGGCGGCGGGATGGCGATCACGTACGTCTCGCCGGTCGCCTCGGGATCGGCGTGGAAGAGGCCTTCCTCCTCCCACGCGCGCTGCCAGCGTTCCTCGACGCCGAGTGGCGTGTAGAGCGGCTCCATCTCCATCAGGAGCCGATCCTAGCCAGGGTGCTGTCCTTGCCGATTAGTGATTAATGGGTGTGGCTCTTGCCGCGTGCGCGTTGCCAGTCTCGTGGCTGCGCGCCGACCTGTTCCAGGATGGTCTCCAGGAGCGTGAAGGAGCTCAAGACGTGCTCGCGGGCGAGCGCCCGCGCTCCCGCCGCACTGCCGGCCGCGAGCGCCTGCTTGATCGCGCGGTGCTGCTCGGCGTTCTTCAGATAGAGCCCGTCGATCGAATGGTCGCCCGGCGCCCACACCGCCGGCCCCGAGAACGTCCGGCGCGCGCTCTTCGCCATCTGCTCGACGAGCGGCAGGTCGGCGACGCGATAGATGATGTCGTGGAACGCGTGGTTCCCGCGCACCCAGTCGCCCATGATCGAGCGCCGCTCGTCGCCGGGCTCGCGCGACCGCAGCTCCTGCGAGATCTTCGAGAAGCTCTGCTCGACCCGGTCGAGCTCGTCGAGCTCCTCCGGCGTGATCTTCGTCGCGGCCACCTCCGTCGCGAGCGACTCGAGCTCGGCGCGCACCATGAAGGCCTCGTGCAGCTCGTCGCGCGAGATCGTCCGCACACGCACGCCACGGTTCGGCACGAACGACACGACCCCGAGCGCGGCCAGCCGGCGCAGCGCCTCGCGCACCGGCGTTCGCGAGACGTTGAACTGCTCGGACAGCTGCTCCTGACGGAGGACCGTGCCCGGGGCGAGCTCCCCGGAGACGATCGCCTCCTCGATCACGAGCGCGATGTCGTCGGCCTTGGTGGTATCGAGCGTCATGGGCATACGAGTGTACGCGCCGTGGGATCAGACCTCGACTCAGGCAGGCGTCCCAGCCTCGAACTGCGCCTCTTCCGTCGAGCCCTTGAGCGCGAGCGTCTCGCTGTCCGGTGAGACGGCCTGCGTGACGAGGTCGAAGTAGCCCGCCCCCACCTCGCGCTGGTGGCGTGTCGCGGTGTAGCCCGACTCCTCGAGCGCGAACTCGTGCTCCTGCAGCTCGACGTACGCCGTCATCGAGTCGGCCGCGTAGCCCTTCGCCAGCTCGAACATCGCGGCGTTCAGCGAATGGAAGCCGGCAAGCGTGATGAACTGGAACTTGTAGCCCCACTCGCCGAGCTGCTGCTGGAAGTTCGCAATCGTCGCGTCGTCGAGATGCTTGCGCCAGTTGAAGGACGGCGAGCAGTTGTA
>DATEXK010000363.1:0-4419 GCA_035257065.1 Gaiellaceae bacterium
CGGCGCGACGGCGCGCCACGCCGGGTAGGCCGCCTTCGCGCGCGCGACCGCGGCGTCGGTCTCCTCGAGGCCCGCCGACACGAGCTCGGCGAGCGTCTCCTCGGTGGCGGGATTGACGACGGTGCTCACCGGCGCTCCTCCCGGTAGGCCTGCGCCTCGGCGACGAGCGCCTCGAAGAGCTTCAGGTCCTCCCCGGCCTCCGGATGCCACAGCACGCCGACCGCGAAGCGCCGCTCTGGATCCTCGAGGCCCTCGACGGTGCCGTCGTCCGCCCACGCCACCTCGCGCAGACCGCGACCAACCGCGCCGACGCCCTGGTGGTGGCTCGACTTGACCGGTGCATGGTCGCCGAGCACGGCGCCGAGCTTCGAGTCGTCCTCGATCCGCACGGAATGATCGGAGAACGCACCCGGCACCTCGCGGTGCTTCTCGTCGCCGACGACCTCCGGCAGGTGCTGCACGAGGTCGCCGCCACGCGCGACGTTCAGCACCTGGAAACCGCGGCAGACAGCGAGCACCGGCATGTCGCGCGCGAGCGCGCCCTCGAGCAGCGCGAGCTCGGCGCGGTCGCGCTCCGGGCGGAGCCCGCTCGTCGCCGGATGCGCCTCAGCGCCGTACGTCTCGGGATCGAGGTCACCGCCGCCGGAGAGCAGCAGCCCGTCGAGCGCGTCGAGCGTCTCCTCCACCGCGTCGTCGCTCGGCGGCACGAGCAGCGGTCGTGCGCCGGCGCGCTCGATCCCCTGCACGTACGCGTACGGGATCAGCGCCGCCTCGAGCTCCCACGCCCCCCATCGCGCAGGTTCGACATACGTCGTGATCCCGACAACCGGCTTAGAACCCCCCGTCAACCCCGCTCGAACATCCTCTCGCGCTCGTAACCCGTGACGACCTTGTCGAAGAGCTCCTGCTCCGTGCGCCCGTAGTTGAGGTAATGGTCGATCACCTCGTCGCCGAGCAGCTGCCGCGCGACGGTGCCCTGCTCGAGCCCGGCGATCGCGTCGCGCAGCGCGTGCGGGAACCGCTGCGCGTCGGAGATGTACGCGTTGCCCTCGAGCGCCGGCCCGAGCTCGAGCTTCTGCTCGATGCCGTACAGACCCGCCGCGAGCAGCGCCGCGAAGGCGAGATACGGGTTTGCGTCGGCGCCGGGGATGCGTGTCTCCGCGCGCAGCGCCGAGCCCTTGCCGACGACCCGGAAGCCGCACGTGCGGTTGTCGTAACCCCACGCGAGCGTCGTCGGCGCCCAGCTGCTGGCGGCGAAGCGCTTGTACGAGTTGATCGTCGGCGCGTAGAAGATCGCGAGCTCCGCTGCGCAGGCGATCTGCCCGGCGAGGTAGTGCTTGAAGACGTCCGACTCGCCGGCGAACGCGGCCTTGCCGTCCTGCCAGAGCGACGAGTGGATATGGCAGCTGGAGCCGACCCAGGTGTGGTCCGGCTTGGCCATGAATGTGACGGAGCAGCCACGCTGGAACGCGATCTCCTTGATGCCCGTCTTGTAGACGACGTGGTCATCGGCGGCCTTGAGCGCGTCCGCGTAGCGGAAGTTGATCTCGTGCTGTCCTGCCCAGGCCTCGCCCTTCGACGACTCGACGCGCATGCCGGCCGTCTTCATCGAGTTGCGCACCTCCCGTAGGAACGGCTCGTCGTAGCTCGATCCGAGGATGTGGTAGTCGAGGATGTACGGCACCGACGGCGTCAGGTCGTGGTAATGCTGCGCGTGCGCCTGCGCATAGCTCTCGCGAAAGAGGAAGAACTCGAGCTCGGAGCCGAACATCGGCTCATAATCGAGTGCGCGCGCCTTCTCGACCTGCGCCTTCAGCACCTGGCGCGGCGGAGGGCCCGACGGGCGTCCCGTCGTGCCATTCGACGTCGCACTGCACCATCGCGGTAGCCTCGTGCCACGGTATGCGCCGCAGCGTCGCGAGATCGGGCATCAGGCCGAAATCGCCGTAGCCCCGCTCCCAGCTCGCGATCGCGTACCCGGGCACCGGATCCATTTCCATCTCGAGGGCGAGCAGGTAGTTGCAGCCCTCGCTCCCGTGACCGCCCTCGAGCTCCGAGAGGAAGAAGTCCGCGTCGAGGCGCTTTCCCATCAGGCGCCCCTGCATGTCGGTGAAGGCCGCGATCACCGTGTCGACCGCGCCTGTCTCGACGTCTGCCCTCAGTTCGTCAAGTGTCAGCATGAGCCGACCATATCTCAGGCCTTCCCCTCCGTTGAAACCGTCCGGTCAAAGCGCTTAGCTTCACCCTGCGGGTCCCACAATCAAGGAGGGTAGATGAGCTCCGAGGCACCAGGGGTTCACGGTCAAAGCGACGACGAGCGGACGCTCCACCGGCTCGGCTACGCGCAGGTGCTCTACCGCGAGATGGGCGGCTTCTCGAACTTCGCCATCTCGTTCACGATCATCTCGATCCTCGCGGGCTGCCTGACGTCGTACTACATCGCGTTTCAGTGGGGCGGCCCGGTCGCAATCACCTGGGGCTGGTTGATCGTCGGCGGAGCCTGCATCATCGTCGCGCTCGCGATGGGCGAGATAGCCTCGACGTATCCGACTGCGGGCGGGCTCTACTTCTGGGCGTCCAAGCTCGGAAGCCCGGCGTGGGGCTGGTTCACCGGCTGGTTCAACCTGGTCGGCCAGATCGCGGTGACGGCGGCGATCGACTACGGCGCGGCGATCTTCACGACGTCGCTCCTGAACCTGTGGTTCTCGGGGATTCCCAACACGCGGCACGGAATCTTCGTGGTCTTCAGCGTCATCATCGGCCTCCACCTGCTGATCAACCTGCTCGGCGTCAAGCTTCTCGCCGGGCTGAACACGATCTCGGCGTGGTGGCACATGGCCGGCGTCGCGATCATCGTCCTCGTCCTGATCGTGGTGCCCAACCATCATCAGTCGGTGAGCTACGTGTTCACGAAGACCATCAACAACTCCGGGTTCTCCGGGCAAAGCTGGCACAGCGCGGTGTTCTGGTTCGTGTTCGGACTGGGCCTGCTGATGGCGCAGTACACGATCACGGGCTACGACGCCTCCGCGCACATGAGCGAAGAGACGCGGGGCGCCGCACGCGCGGCGGCCTGGGGCATCGTGATGTCGGTCGTCGCCTCGGTGGTCTTCGGCTTCGCGCTGCTCGTCGCGGTGACGTTCGCGATTCCCAGCACGCAGGGCGGGCTGGATGCCGGGGCGAACATCGTCACGTACATCTGGCAGACGTCGATGAGCACGAGGTGGGCCGAGTTCCTGCTCGTGATCGCGGTCGTCGCGCAGTTCTTCTGCGGGACTGCATCGGTGACGTCGGCCTCGCGGATGATGTTCGCGTTCTCGCGTGACGGCGCGATTCCGGGTCATCGGTATTGGAGCCGCGTGAACGCGAGTCGCGTGCCGGTGCACTCCGTGTGCGCAATCGTCGTGCTGTCGTGGCTGCTGATGGTTCCGACCTACTGGAACAACGTGGTCGGCTATCTCGTCGGCACCTCGATCGCAGTAATCGGCCTCTACATCGCATTCGTGCTTCCGATCATCCTGCGCTGGCGCAAGGGCGATCAATTCGAGGTCGGCGCCTGGAGCCTGGGCAAGCACTACAAGTGGATCGACCCGCTCGCGATCCTGTGGATCGCGTTCATCTGCGTGATATTCCTGATGCCGATCGCGCCGACAGGGATCCCGTGGAAGACCGGCTTCAACTGGAACGTCGTCAACTATGCGCCGATCACCGTCGGGGCAGCGCTCCTGCTCTTCGGCGGCTGGTACGTCATCTCGGCGCACAAATGGTTCAAGGGACCGGTTCGGCAGGGCTCGGAGGCAGAGCTCGAGCGGATCGAGTCGGGCTACGACACGCCCGGCCCGGCCGCGCCCGCAAGCGCGTAGGGCAATTCACCGAGGGGTGGGCGGACGTCCGCCCGCCCCTCGCTCTCCCGTATCGCCGGCGCGGCAGTGGCTACTCTCGCCACATGAGCGACATTCGCATCCTCTTCTGCCCCGTCTGAGGCGGCTATGACAAACGGGCCGCGAGTCTCGCAGCCGAGATAACCGCGCAGACCGGACGCACTGCGACACCGGTCGTGGGCAAGACGAGCCAGTTCGACGTGTATGCGGGGGACACGCTGCTCTTCTCGAAGCAGCAAGCGGGCCGCTTCCCCGAGCCGGCCGAGATCCTCGCGAAGCTCGACTAATCGCCGCAAGCGGGTCTCGAGACCGATCGGGTCAGGCGAGACGGCGCGGCTTGAAGCGCCGCAGCCTGAGCGAGTTCGAGACGACGAACACGCTCGAGAACGCCATCGCTCCGCCCGCGATCAGCGGATTCAGGTAGCCGGACGCTGCGAGCGGCAGCGCGGCGACGTTGTAGGCGAACGCCCAGAACAGGTTGCCCTTGATCGTTGCGAGCGTGCGGCGGGAGAGCCGGATGGCGTCTGCTGCGGCGCGG
>DATEXK010000364.1:0-20489 GCA_035257065.1 Gaiellaceae bacterium
CGACGGCAACTACGCGCTCATGAGCCTGGAATCGACGACGAGAGCCGTCCCGATCAAGACAATCACGACGAAGAAGTACTCAGGCATCACCACGCAAGCGGACCAATGGGGAACCGTCCAGGTCACGATCACGTTTCGCACGACGACCATCACGAAGAAGAAAGTGACCCGAAGTACACGGATCTGGGCGGTCGCTACTCCTACCACACCTCCCGCTCGCAGTTCATCATGTCGCAGTCTCTCCCTCAGCTGCGCCAGGAGTTTCTGCAGGTGCAAAATGCCGCCGGTGTTCAGATGATCTCGGGCGCGACCTACGCAAGCCAGGCGTTTTTACAGTCGCTTCAGCCGGCGCTCCTGCAAGTGAAGAAGGGCTGGCGCTCGCCGGGCTGTCCGGTCTGCACCGCATCGAGCACATCATCGGCAACGGCTTTGCGAGGAATGTCCTGCTCGACTCAAACCTCCTTCTTACCTCCTTCTCAACCGTTTCTTAGTGGACCGCGACCACTAAGCAGCCAGCGCCAACGCGGCGCCGGCATCTGCGATCACCCGCGCAGGAATTGGCTCAATCCGCGCTGTTCCGGTAGAACTCGACTTCGCCTCATACCCGTCCCGGCGCTCACGCGAGCGTGAACGCCGGCAGTCTCACGATCCGGCCTCCCTTCAGCGCCGACTCGTGCGCGCAGAGCCCGACACAGGTCCAGTTCGCCGAGCGGCGCGCGTTCGGGAACGGCTCCCTGTCCTCGAGCAGAGCCGAGACGAACTCGTGAACGAGGTGGGGATGCGAGCCGCCGTGGCCTGCGCCCTGCGTGAAGCTCAGATGCGTTTGCTTCGCGAGGTCGTAGACGCCCTTCGTCGTGAAGCGCCGGATCGGGGCGGGAAGGCGAGCGGCGAAGTCGGGCGCCTTGACCCGCGTCGGTATCTCGGGCTCCGGCAGCTTCGCCGTATGGAGCACGTGCTTCTCTCCCTCGACGAGCGTCCACTCGAACGACTTCTTCGAGCCGTACACGTCGATGCTCTCACGGTACTGCCGCGCCGTGTCGAAGAGGGAGCGGTAGATCCGCACCGCGAGGTCGGAGTCCTTGAGCTTGACCTGCGCGCTCTCGACCGCGAACGGCGAGCCGTACTTCTCCGCCAGCTTCTTCCGGATCGTCCCCGACCCGAAGCAGGAGACGTACTCCGCCGAGGCGTCCGTCAGCGCGAGCATCGGGCCGACGCAGTGAGTCGCGTACCACATCGGCGGCAGTCCGGGCCAGTAGTTCGGCCAACCGTCCATGTCCTGGTGATGGCTCGCCTGGAGGAACTGCAGCTTCCCGAGCTCACCGTCGTCGTACAGCTGCTTGAGCCAGAGGAACTCTCGGCCGTAGACGACAGTCTCCATCATCATGTACCGGAGCCCGGTCCTCCGAGCGAGATCGACGATCGCCCTGCAGTCGGCGATGCTCGTCGCCATCGGGACCGTGCAGGCGACGTGCTTGCCGGCCTCGAGAGCGGCGATCGTCATCGAGGCGTGGTCGGGGATCGGCGAGTTGATGTGCACCGCGTCGATCTCCGGGTCTTTCAGCAGCTTCGCGTAGTCGGTGTAGCGGCGCTCGACGCCGAAGGCGTCACCGACGTCGTTGAGACCTTTCCGGTTGCGCCGGCAGATCGCCACGAGGTTCGCACCCGGATGCCGCTGGTAGATCGGGATGAACTCGGCGCCGAAGCCGAGCCCCACGATGGCGACGTTCACGCGACGGGCAGCCATCTCACGCACCCGCCTTCACCGATGTCCGGTACGAGACCTTCGCCCGCTCGCCGGACCCGGCGGAGCGGACGATCGCGTCGCACACCTCGGCGGCGCGGTAGCCGTCCTCGAACGTCGCGCCGTACGGAGCGACATCGGCGTCCTCGACGATCGCGGTCAAGAGGTGGTGGATCTCGTGGACGAAGGTGTGCTCCCAGCCGATCATGTGGCCCGGCGGCCACCACCACGACCAGAAGGGCATGTCGGGCTCGGAGACGAGCACGGTCTTGAACCCGGGCGCCCTGTCGCCGTCGGCACGGTAGAGCTGGAGCTCGTTGAGGCGTTCGAGGTCGAACGCGAGCGACGCCTTGCTGCCGTTGATCTCCCACTGCAGGCCGTTGCGATGTCCGAGCGCGAACCTCGTCGCCTCGATCGTGCCGACCGCACCGGCTTCGAACTCGGCGGCGGCCTCGACCGCATCGTCCACCTGCCGTTCGGGGATGAACGTGCGCGTGACCGACGCGACGGAGGCGATCTCGCCCACGAGGAAGCGGGCCAGGTCGATGACGTGCGCGCCGAGGTCGCCGAGCGAGCCCGAGCCGGCCTCGTCGGAGTGGAAACGCCAGGTGTCGAGCGTCGCGTCGTCGCCCCAGTCCTGCAGGTAGCGGCCGCGGAAGTGCCGGATCTCTCCGAGCTCGCCCGCCTCGATCATCTCGCGCGCCATGCGTATCGCCGGCACGAAGCGGTAGTTGAAGGCGCACATGTGCTTCACGCCTGTGGCCGCCACCTCCTGCCAGATCTGGAAGCTCTCGTCCGCCGTGCGGCCGAGCGGCTTCTCGCAGAGGACGTGCTTTCCGTTCCGGGCCGCCGCGATCGTCGGCTCCGCGTGCATGTTGTTCGGGCCGCCGTTGTCGAACAGGCCGATGCTCGGGTCGGCGACGAGCTCGCGCCAGTCCGTGGTCCAGCTCTCGTAGCCGAAGCGCCGTGCTGCGGCTTCGACCGCGTCCGCATTCCGTCCGGCGACCGAAACGAGCTTCGGCACGAGGGGCGGCGGCCACGTCATGTACGCCAGTGTCCGGTACGCGTTCGTGTGCGCCTTTCCCATGAACGCGTAGCCGAGCATGCCGACGCCGATCTCGTCGACGTCGACTGCGGCGGCGACCTCCGGAGCGGCTCCGATGCCGCCCTTTGCTGCGTCCTTGTCCGCCATCACGTGCTCCTTTGCATGGCCTTGTCGAACACGACCGCGGAGGGAGCGAAGTCAGTGCGTCGCACGAAGGCGAGTGCATCCTGCGCGCCCCACTCGCGGTCCATGCCGGAGTCTTCCCACTCGATCGAGAGCGGCCCCGCGTAGCCGATCGCGTTGAGCGAGCGGAAGAGCGCCTCGAAGTCGACGTCGCCGTGGCCCGGCGAGACGAAGTCCCAGCCACGGTCGCGCTGGCCAAAGTTCAGATGCCCGCCGAGGATGCTCTTGCGGCCGTCGAGCGTCTTCTTCGAGTCCTTGACGTGGACGTGGTAGATGCGGTCGGCGAACTCGATCGCGAACTCAGCCGCATCGAGGAACTGGTGCGCGAAGTGGCTCGGGTCGAGGTTGATCCCGAACGTCTCGCGATGGTCGAGCGCCTCGAGCAGCTTGCGGGTCGTGACGAAGTCGTAGGCGATCTCGGTCGGGTGCACCTCGAGCGCGAACCGCACGCCCTCGTGGTCGAAGACGTCGAGGATCGGGCTGAACCGCTCGGCGACCTCCTCGTATCCACGCTCGATCTCGTCGAAGTCGTTCGGGGGGAACGAGTAGAGGAGATGCCACACAGGCGAGCCGGTGAAGCCGGTGACCACGGTGACACCCATGGCTGCGGCGGCGCGGGCCGTGTCCTTCAGCTCCTCAGCCGCACGCTGCCGGACGCCCTCCTGCTCGCCGTCGCCCCAGATCTCCGGGGACAGCGTGCCGCGGTGCCTCGTGTCGATGCGGTCGCAGACCGCCTGGCCGACGAGGTGGGCGCCGATTGCCCAACACTGCAGTCCGTGCCGTTCGAGCAGCGCGCGCTTCTCCGCGCAGTAGCTCGGCTCGGCCAGTGCCCGGCCGACCTCGAAATGGTCTCCCCAGCAGGCGAGCTCGAGGCCGTCGAAGCCCCAGCCGCCCGTCTTCGCCGCGAGCTCCTCGAGCGGCAGGTCGGCCCACTGGCCCGTGAAGAGTGTTACGGGACGTGCCATTTCTTGCTCCTTTCGGTCAGGAAACCGCCGGCTTCGGGGCGTCGGCGCGGATTCCGGCTCGGACGAAGCCGAGGCCCTGGCGCGCGAGCTCGTCGCCCGTCGCATCGAGCGGCCGCCACATCGAGACCGCCTTCGCGATCTCCTGCACGGCCGGCGTGAACGACTCGATCACGAGCTGTCCCTCGTAGCCGATGTCGTGCAATGCCCGGAACACTTCGGGCCACGCGACGTGGCCGGTGCCGGGCGTGCCGCGGTCGTTCTCGCAGGAGTGGACGTGGAACAGCCTGCTCCCTGCGAGCCTGATGGCGTCCGGGACGGACTTCTCCTCGATGTTCATGTGGAACGTGTCCAGCAGGAGGCCGACGTTGTCGCGGCCGATCCGGTCGCAGAGCTCGAGCGCCTGCTCGGCGGTGTTCACGAGATCGGTCTCGAAGCGGTTGAGCGGCTCGACGGCCAAGCGGACGCCCTTCGCTCCGGCGTAGTCCGCCGCCTCGCGCAGGCTCTCCACCGCCCAGCCGCGCTGCTGCTCGCGTTCGTCGGCGCTGAGCATGCGCGCCTTGCCGACGGCCGAGTACATCGGCCCGACGACGTTCGGCGCCCCGATCGCGGCGGCGAGGTCGACGAGGAACTCGAGATAGTCGATGCCGAGACGCCGGTAGCGCGGGTCCTCGTGCGAGAGGTCGCGCTCCGGGCCGAACGCACCGCAGACGGAGAAGGCGATGTCGGTTCCCTCGGCCGCCGCGAGGACGGCTTCGGCGGTGACGCGGCTCGTGTCTTCGATGCAGAGCTCGAGCACGTCGGCCCCGAGCTCCTTGGCATGCCCGACGAGGTGGGCATCGTCGTCGGTGAACGGCGACACCCAGATCCAGGTGCAGACACCGATCGGGTTCATAGCAGCTCCTTTCCGCGTCGCGGCGCTACGCCGGCGACGCTTGCGGAGGCTCGTCTTTCCGCCCCCGCACTTGCCGAGCCACACGGGTGACCGCGGCTCGGACCCATTCCCAGATTCCCAGCAGCCCGTCCGGCGACAGCAACACGATCGCCAGGAAGACGAGTCCGATCAGCGTCTCGAAGCGCGTTTGTGTCAACCCGATCCCGCGCAGGAAGCCCACGCTCTGCGCGTAGTCGCTGACGATCACGAAGACAAAGGCGCCGACCCACGCACCCTCGAGCCGGCTGAGGCCGCCGATGACCGCGATCACGAGCAGGTTCAGCGCCGCGGTGATGTCCATCGAGCTCGGGGAGATCTGGTTGTTCCACCAGACGAAGAGCACGCCGGAAAGCGAGGCCACGAAGCCGGCGAGCCCGAAGGCGAGCGTCTTGTGCAGCACGACGTTGTAGCCGAGCGACGACATGCGCACGGGGTCGTCACGGATCCCCTGCAGCACGAGCCCGAACGGTGTGCGCAGCACATATCGCAGGAGGGCGTACACACCGATGGCTGTGGCGAGCGCGATGTAATAGAGCCGGTTCGCATGCAGGTCGGGACGGCCGAACGGTGTGTGGTTCTGGATGTCGCCGATGCCGCCGAAGCCGGACACGACCGTGACCTGACCGAAGAAATAGTTGACCATCACCGCGAAGCTCAGCGTCAGCATCAGGAAGTAGATGCCGGTGGAGCGGCTCGCGACCGCGCCGAGCAGGAGGGCGACGGCCGTCGCAATCGCGATTCCGGCGACGAGCCCGATCCACGGGCTGAGGCCGAGATTGAGCCCCTTCGTCTCGCCCGTCGTGACGGCGTTTCCGAGCACCATGCCGGCGACGCCGTAGATCGACACCTGCGCGAGCGAGGTCATGCCGCCGTATGCGCTGAGGAAGATCAGGCTCGAGGCCGCGATCCCATACCAGAAGACCTGCGTGAGGATGAAGCTCACCCAGACCGAGGAGAAGACCAGCGGGCCGAGGGCGACGAGGACGAACGCGACCGTGGCGATCGAGCGATTGAGCGAAGGGCGAACGAGCAGGGCTGTTCTCACGCCGGTCTTCCGAACAATCCGTACGGCCGGATAGCGAGCACGATGACGAGGAGGGCGAACGTGAGGATGATCGAGTACTGGGTGCAGCAGTTCGGGCCCGTCGTCGGCACGTAAACCGCTGCGAAGTTGCTCATAAACGCGTAGAGAAGCGCGCCGACGGCGGCGCCGCCGAGCGAGCCCATGCCGCCGATGATCACGACGACGAGCGAGTTGAGCAGCCACTGCCCGTCGACGCCGGAGTCGACCGCGGCGAACGAGGCGCCGATCACGCCGCCGAGCCCCGCCAGGGCGGCGCCGACGACGAAGGCGATTGCGAAGACGCGCTCGATGTGGATTCCGAGCGCCCGCACCATGTGCCGGTCGTCGACGCCGGCGCGGATGACGAGCCCTGTCCTCGTCTGGTGCAGCCACAAGAGCAGGCCGAGGCCGATGCCGATCGCGACCAGGAGCATGAACAATCGGCTCCATGGGTACGTGAAGCTTCCGATCGCGAGCTGCTTGTCGGGGCCGAGGACGTTCGGCCAGGCCATGGTCTCGGCGCCGCCACGCACGAAGTGCGCGACGATCTGATCGGCGATGATCAGGGAGAGCGCGATCGTGATCAGCGCCTGCCGCAGCTCCTGACCCTGGTTCCAGCGCAACAGCAACTGCTGGACGATGAGGCCGGTCCCGGAGACCACGAGCACGGCGATCACGAGCGGGAGGACCCAGTCCTTCCACAAGGAGACCTGCGAGCTCGACAGGCCGAAGACGCCGGCGTGCGCGAAGTTCTTCTGCAGCCGGACGCCGATGTAGCCGGCGAGCAGGAAGAACGAGCCGTGCGCCATGTTGACGACGCGCATCAGGCCGAACACGAGCGTGAACCCGCTCGCAACAACGAACAACAGCCCGGCGTACGTGACAGTGTTGAGCAGCGTGAAGAGGAAGTCCCGAGGGTCGTGGACGGCTGCGCCGAACGTCGTCGTGCGCCAGTTCCCGACTCCCGATTCCGTAGGCGGTGCCGCGATGAACAGAATCCAGGCGATCGCGAAGAGGATGGCGAGCAGCAACGACGTGCGCCCGATGATCGCGCTGCGCGATCCGTTCCCGACGAGGAGCGACTTCAGGCGGATGCTCAGCTGCGACGGGCGACCATCGCTCAGCAGCGGCACCGGCTTCATGAGTGTCACCCGGCGAACGTATCGTAGGGACCGTGTTGGGTTCATCCGTATTTAGCCGAGTGCGGACTGTGGTGAGCCACTGATGTGCCTCGCGGCGGACGGTGAGAGTGTGTGAGCCATGGCCTGTCGGTCCGGGTGCCGAGCCGTTCGTACGATCCGTGTGCGGTCGGAGCCGAAGTCGCGGGACGCCGGGAATCGGTGGCTGCCGAGCCGGAGCGTGGCTCCGGGCGGCACACAAAGGACATAGGAAGGGGAGGAGCATGGATCGCTTCATCAAGAAGAGCCGCTCCGTCGGGACGAAGCGTCTCGTCGCCGGCGTGGGTGCCTTGTTTGCGATTGCGGTTGTGGCTCTGGTCGCCTCGGGCGCGTTGGCCGCCAACACCGGCAAGGCCAGCGCTTCTGCGACGCCCATCAAGATCGGGATCGTGTCCGACTGCCAGGGCGCCTTCGGCTCGTTCTACAACCAGGACCTCGGCGGCGCGATCGCGGCGTTCTCCGAGTTCGCGGGCGCGAAGCCGAAGAACCCGAACAACCCGTCCGCAGGGATGGTCGGCGGCTCGATCGCCGGGCACCCGATCAAGATCGTCGGCTTCGGCTGCGGGAGCGACAAAGCGGACGTGATCATCACGCAGACGCGTCGCCTCATGGAGCAGCTGAAGGCCGACATACTCATCGGCCCGCTCTCGGGTGACGAGTCGATCGCCATTGCCAACTACGCAAAGGCGCACCAGCAGTGGACGTTCGTGGACGGCGCCGCCGGCGCCCAGGACACGACGCTCAAGGTGCAGGCGCCGAACTTCTTCCGCTTCAACGGCGACGGCGCGATGTGGAACGCCGGTCTCGGCGACTACGCCGTGCGCAAGCTGGGATGGAAGAACGCTGCGGTCATCTCCGACGACTACAGCTTCGCCTGGACGTCCACGGCCGGCTTTATCGCCGACTTCTGCGCGGCCGGCGGCAACATCACGAAGCGGGTGTTCCCGCCTCTGAACACGACCGATTACTCGTCCTATGTCCAGCAGCTGCCCACCCTGGGTTCGGGCGCATCTGCCACGAACGGCGTCTTCTGGGCCGTCGGCGGCTCGGGCCTGCTCTCTGCGCTGAAGGCGTATGAGACGGCCAAGGGGCCGATCAAGGCGAGCCAGACCGAGGGCAACCTGTTCTGGGGCACGCCGGGCGAGTTCCAGGCGTTGAGCAACGACGTCGCCGGCACGTATGTCGGCGGCGGCGAAGAGGCCGGCGACCTGAAGACACCGGCGGCGGTGCACTACAACGCCGTCGTCCAGAAGTGGTTCAAGACGATCCCGCCGTTCGGCTCCAGCAAGGGGCAGGGCGCGAGCATCTTCTTCTACGACTACTACACGAACACCCAAGCGCTGATCCAGGCCCTGAAGGCCGTTCACGGCGACCTGTCCAACAACCAGACCGCACTGAAGGCAGCGCTCTCCAAGGTGAAGCTCACCACCGCGTACAGCAAGATGTCGCTCGATTCGAACCGAAACGCGATCGAGGACGTCTACATGGACCAGCTGTACAAGGACAGCAAGGGCCAGCTCGCCATCAAGACGGTGGCGATGGTTCCGCAGGTGAACCAGACGTTCGGCGGTGTCTTTAGTCACGCGACGCCGTCGCCGGGCCGTTCGTTCCCGTCCTGCGTCCACAAGAAGCTCCCGTGGACGGGGAAGGAGATCCCGGTCGTCAACGGCGTTCTGCAAAAGTAGAGGACACATGACGGCGGTCGCCACCGAGTCCGTGTCGCCTGCCTCGAACGTTGAGCCGACCCTCCGCTTGCGGGGGGTCGGCCGGCGTTTCGGCGGGCTCGAGGCCGTGCGCGATATCGACCTCGAGATCCTCCCGGGCGAGCGGCGCGCGATCCTCGGTCCCAACGGCGCCGGAAAGACGACGTTGTTCAACGTGATCGCCGGCGACCTACCGGCCACGTCAGGAACGGTCGAGCTGTTCGGCACCGACGTGACGCGCCTCCCCTCGCGGCAGCGTGCACGGCTGGGGCTCGCCCGGACGTACCAGCAGGCCCGTCCGCTTCGCGGCCTCTCGGTGGGGGACAGCATCTATCTCGCCATCCTGGGCGTCGAGGGAGGGCACCAACGCCCGTTCAACCTCGGTCGAGACCGGGCGATGCGCGAGCGAGCACGCGAGGCGGCGGCCGCGGTCGCGATCGACGGCAAGCTGGGCGAGCTCGTCGGCTCGCTCTCGCACGGCGAGCACAGGCAGGTCGCGATTGCAATGGCGCTGGCGGTCAAGCCGCGCATCCTGATGCTCGACGAGCCCGCCTCCGGCCTCTCCCGCGGTGAGCGCCAGCTTCTCTCCGACTTGCTGTTAGCGCTCGACCGCTCGATCACGCTGCTCTTGATCGAGCACGACATGGACGTCGCCCTGCGCGTTGCCGAGAAGGTGACGATGATGCACGACGGCCGCGCCATCGTCGAGGGCACGACAGACGAGATTCGCAGCAACGAGCTCGTGCGCGAGCTCTACCTCGGCGCGCACATGTCCGTCGAGCCTGCGCGATGAGCGGGCCCGTCCTCAGCGTCGAAGGGCTCGACGCATACTACGAGTCCGCTCATGTCCTTCACGGCGTCAGCTTCGAGATGGCCGAGGAGACCGTGGCCGTCGTCGGACGCAACGGGATGGGGAAGACGACGCTCTGCACGGCGATCATGGGCTTGATGCCGTCTCTGCGGGGGTCGGTGCGCGGATCCATCCGCTTCCTCGGCAAGGAGCTCGTCGGTCGCCCGCCCGAGGCGATCGCCGCCGCGGGGATCGGCTACGTCCCCCAGGGCCGGCGGCTCTTTCCCTCGCTCTCCGTCGACGAGCACCTGCGCATGCTCAACGGCCGCGGCCGCGGGGTCTGGGGTGCGAAGCAGGTGTACGAGCTCTTTCCGCAGCTTGCCGAGCGGCGCCGCCACGGCGGCGCCGAGCTGTCGGGCGGCGAGCAGCAGATGCTTGCGATCGGGCGCGCGCTGCTCACGAACCCGAAGCTGCTGATCATGGACGAGCCCTCCGAGGGCCTCGCGCCCGCGATTGTCGATCATCTCGTCGACGTGTTCCAAAATCTCGCCGAAGGCGGGCTGCACATCCTCCTCATCGAGCAGAAGCTCGGCGTGGCGACCGCGCTCGCCGGGCGGCAGCTCGTGATGGTCGGCGGTGAGATCGTGATCGAGACGACTGCCGAGCAGCTCTCGACGGATCGCGAGCTGCAGCAGCGGTACCTCGGCATCGAGACGCTCGCGGCGCACGATGCGGGCTGAGCGGCTACTCGCGGTCGCAGCCCTCGCCGGCGCGCTCGGGTTTGCCCTCGGTGCGCCGCCGGCCCGCGCCTCCAGCCCTCCGGGCGCGACGCAGCTGGCGGTGCTCCTGCACGGCGTCCCGCAGCACGGTGTCGCACTCGGCGCAGCCTCTGCACCCGTCACGCTCGTCGAGTTCGCTGACCTGCAATGCCCCTACTGCGCCCGCTGGGCGCGCAACACGCTGCCGGAGATCATCCGAAAGTACGTGCGGCCCGGCAAGGTCAGGATCGTCTTCGTCGGTATGACCTCCCTCGGGACAGACTCGGCGAAGGCCTTCCGCGCCGCGCTCGCAGCAGGGCAGCAGAACCACTTCTGGGATGTCGCGGAGCTCCTCTATCTCAATCAGGGCAAGGAGAACTCTGGGTGGGTCAAGGACCCGCTCCTGCGTTCGATCGGAAGCAAGGTGAAGGGGCTGAACGTCAAGAAGATGCTCGCTGCAAGGAGCTCCGCCGGTGTCAAGGCGCAGCTGGCGGCGGCCTCGAGCATCGTCGCGTCCGCTGGGATCCAGCAGACGCCGTCGTTCGCCGTCGGCCTCACGAACGGGTCGTTCAAGCGCGTCGAGGTCAGCTCGCTCGACGCGGCCGGAATCGAACCGGCGCTCGACGCGTTGCTCTCGCGTTGAATCCGCAAATCCCACGATCGAGGCTGCGCGAAAACACCGACGCGCCGGCTCGACCGATGATGGACTCTTCTGCCAGTGCTCGGAGTCGTTCACACACCGAGATCGGTTGACGATGCCCTGAGCGCGCTTCGCAGCGGCGGCCGGGTGATCGCGGGCGGCACGACGGTGATGGGCGTCGTGAACACGCAGGCGCTCGACTTCACCGAGCTGGTGAGCCTGCGCCGCGCCGGGCTCGGCGGCATCCAGGTCACCGACGGGACAGCCGTCGTCGGCGCGACGACCACGATTGCCGAGCTCGGAGCCGACGAAAAACTGGCGTTCCTCCGGCCGGTGGTCGAGACGTTCGCGTCACCGACGCTACGGAACCTCGCGACCGTCGGCGGCAACCTGTTCGTGCCGCAGCCCGGCGGCGACCTCGCCGTGTGTCTGCTCGCGCTCGGCGCGACTGCCGAGATCGCAGGCCCGGCGGGCACGCGCACCGCCGACGTCTCCGACGTGTTCGCCGCAGGCGTTCGTGAGGGCGAGATCGTCACCGCCGTGCACTTCGCGATTCCGGCGCCGGGCACGTGGTTCTACACGAAGGCGATGCGGCTCCGGCTCGCCTCCGCTGCGGTCGTCACGGTGGCCGCGGTCGTCACGGTGCAGGACGGCGTCGTCAGCTCGGCGCGGATCGCGCTCGGCGGCGCGGGGGAGCGCCCCGTGCGGGCGAGGAGCGCCGAGGATGCGCTCCTCGCCAAGCCCCTCGACCGCGCGACCGTCGACGTGGCCGCGGCCGCGGCGCTGAAGGATGCGGCGCCCCTCGACGACGCCTTCTCGAGCGCGTGGTATCGCGCCCGCGTTCTGCCCGTGCATTTCCGCCGCGCGCTGCTCGGAGAATGATGAGCGGCTCGGCATCCACTCCTCCAGAGAGGCCTGAGATGGCACCGCGCGTCGTCGAGCTCGTCGTCAACGGCAGGCAGCGGACGTTTCTGGTACGTCCCGGCACGTCGCTCCTGATGGCGCTGCGCGACACGCTCGGGCTGACCGCCGCGAAGCGCGGCTGCGACGTCGGCAGCTGCGGTTCCTGCACGGTCCTGCTCGACGGCAAGCCCGTGATGTCGTGCCTCGTGCCGGTCGAGACCGTCGACGGCTCGGCCGTCCGCACGCTCGAGGGCATGACTCTCGAGGGAGGCTCCCTGAGCGACGTGCAGGCGGCGTTCCTCGAGGGATTCGCGACGCAGTGCGGCTTCTGCACGCCGGGGATGATCGTCGCGGCGGAGGGGCTGCTCGCAGAAAACCCGAATCCGACGCGGGACGACGTCGTCCGCGCGATCTCCGGCAACGTCTGCCGCTGCACCGGGTACACGTCGATCATCGACGCAGTGCTCGACGCGGCCGCCAGGCGGCGGGAGTCGACGGCGGCGGCGCCGGTTGCGAGCTGAGAGGAACGGAGCCCATGGCAGCGGATCTCGACCCGATTGACACCACGTACTTCGCAGAGGAGCGCGCCGCCGACCTCCACGTCGTCGGCACCTCTGTCCAGCGCGCCGACGCGCTCGGGCACGTCACCGGCCGCACGCAGTTCTTCGAGGATCTGCGGTTGCCGGACATGCTGCATCTGAAGATGCACCGCTCCGAGCGCGACCACGCGCTCCTGAAGAGCGTCGACGTCTCCGCCGCGTTGGCCGTGCCCGGTGTCGTGCGCGTGCTCACGCACGAAGACGTGCCGAGCAACTGGTACACGGTCCTGCGGCTCATCGGCGTCGAGCCCAACGACCAGCCCGTGCTCCCCGAGGACCGCGTGCTCTGGAAGGGCGAGGCGATCTGCGCGGTCGTTGCGGAGACGGAGGCGGCCGCGGTCGAGGGCGCATCGCGTGTGCGCGTCGACTACGATGACCTGCCCGCCGTGCTCGACGTCGAGGAGGCGCTCGCCGACGGCGCGCCGATCATCAAGCCGCACGGCACGAACTACTTCGTCTACGAGGGCCATCACTGCCGGCGCATCCGCTTCGGCGACGTCGAGGCGGCATTCGCGGCGGCCGACCACATCTTCGAGTGGCGCTACCAGTCGTCGCCGATCGAGCACGCCACCGTCGAGACCACCGGGTGCATCGTCGTGCCCCAGCCCAACGGCCGGCTGCGCATCCACACCGACACCCAGGCGTGCTTCTTCACGCTCGACAACACCGCGCTGATCCTCGAGACGCCTTTCAACAAGCTCCAGGTCGTCGGCGGCACCGTCGGCGGCGGCTTCGGCGGCAAGGTCGACGTCATCGTCGAGCCGATCGCGTGTATCGCGGCGATGGCGACCAACCGCCCGGTCAAGTACGTCTACAACCGGTTGGAGGAGATGCAGGTTTCGTCCCCCCGTGCGGCGGAGCGCCTCGTCGTCAAAGACGGCGTCATGGACGACGGCCACATCATCGCCCGCAAGGTCACCCACTTCTTCGAGGCCGGCGCCTACTCCGGCCACAGCCCGTACGGGGTGACGAAGGCCGCCGCGCACATGCCGGGGCCCTACTCGATCCCGAACGTCTGGGCCGACGTGCACTGCGTCTACACGAACCGCACGCCCACCGGACCGATGCGCGGCTTCGGCGTCACGATCGCCGACTTCGCCCTCGAGACGCAGATGGACCGGATCGCCCGTGCGCTCGACCTGGATCCGCTCGAGCTGCGGCTCATGAACGCGTACCGGGACGGCGACCTCAAGGCGCACCGCAAGGTGACCGAGGGCGCCGCGCTCGTCGAGGTGATCCAGCGCGCGGCCGAGCTCGTCGGCCACGAGCTGCCGGAGAGATACCGAGAGATGTCCTCGCTGACGCACGAAGGGGTTGGGGTCTGATGGCCAGACTGCGCGGTCGCGGTTACGCCGCGGTCAACTACCCGACCGGCATGAACCTCGGCGGAGACCCGTCGCAGGCGCTGATCCACTCGACGACGACCGGCACGTTCGTGATCTCGCTCTCGGCCACCGATCTCGGCGAGGGGCTGAAGACGGTGATCGCGCAGATCGCAGCGGAGACGCTCGGGCTGCCGATGGACTACGTGCTCGTCGACACCGCGGACACCGACACCGGGCCGCACGACATGGGCACCTTCGCCAGCCGTGCCACGCATCGCGTCGGCAATGCGGTCATGATGGCCGCCCGCGAGGCGCGCGAGGCGATGTTCGAGATCGCGGCCGAGGAGCTCGAGGTTGACGCGCACGATCTCGAAACCGACGGCACAGGCTTCGTCAAGGTCCGCGGTGCCGAGGAGAGGAAGATCCACATCGTCGACCTTGCGCTCGCAGCGCACTTCAAGCACGGCCGTACGCTCTCCGGACGCGGCATCTTCCTCAAGCAGAAGAGCAATCCGGTGCCGGAGACGGGCGAGATGGACCCCGACTCCTGCGAGGCGCACGCGTGCACGGTCGCCGACGTCGAGGTGGACGACGAGACCGGCGTCGTGCAGGTGCTCTCCCTCTTCAACGTCTACGAGGTCGGCCGGGCGATCAACCCGGCGCTCGTGAAGCAGCAGATCGAGGGCGGAGCGTGGATGGGCATGTCGCACGCCCTGTTCGAGACCACCGAGCCCTACTACCCGTCCCGCGAGCACGCTCCGACGAACTTCGGCGAGTATCTGATGCCAGGCCCCGCCGACATCGCGGAGATACAGAGCGTCGTCATCGAGCGACCCGCCTCGACCGGCCCGTACGGCGCGAAGGGGCTCGGCGAGATGACGGCCAACTCGCCCATCGCCGCGATCGGCAACGCGATCTTCGACGCCTGCGGCGTGCGGCTCGATACCATGCCGTTCACGCCGGAGCGCGTGCTCCGCGGGCTCGACGCGCTGAGCGCCGGCACGCACGCGTAACGGCCTACGCAAGGAGGTTCACCGATGCTCAAGCTGATCTCGCTGCTCCGCCGTCCGGAGGGTATGTCGAAGGAGGAGTTCCGGTCGTGGGTGCTCGACGAGCACGTCGTGCTCGCGCGCCAGTTGCCGGGCCTGCGCTCCTACACCGTGAGCCTTCCCGGCGACGGCGACAGCGCGTATGACTGCGTCAACGAGCTGTACTTCGACGACGAAGAGGCGCGGGCGGCCGCGTTCGCGTCGGAGCTGGGCAAGGCGGTCGCGGCCGACGCGGCGGCGCACGCGTCCGAGCGCGTCCACCTCGTCACGACCGAGTATCGCCAGCTTTGACGTGAGCCCGGAGCCGGGCACCGTCGGCGTTCCGGACTCTGTGACCGAGCTCGAGCACCGGCTCGAGGGCGAGCGCTACTTCGCCGACGCAGGGCTGCTGACCGCGATCCGGCTCGCACTTGCGCTCGGCCGGCCGCTCCTCCTCGAGGGCGAGCCCGGCGTCGGTAAGACCGAGGTCGGCAACGTGCTCGCGCGCGTGCTCGGACGAGAGCTGATCCGCCTCCAGTGCTACGAAGGCCTCGATCCCACGCAGGCCCTCTACGAGTGGAACTACCCGAAGCAGCTGCTTTCCATGCGCGCCGCCGAGGCACGAGGTGCCGACATCGGCGACATTTACGACGAACGATTCCTGCTCGAGCGACCGCTGCTGCGCGCGGTGCGCTCGCCGGCGGGAGTTCTGCTGCTCGTCGACGAAATCGATCGCTCCGACAGCGAGTTCGAGGCGTTTCTGCTCGAGTTCCTCAGCGAGTACCAGATCACCATCCCGGAGCTCGGGACGCTGCGTGCCGCACAGCCCCCGGTCGTCGTCATCACCTCGAACCGCACGCGCGAGCTCCACGACGCGCTCAGGCGGCGTTGCCTCTATCACTGGATTCCCTTGCCCGAGCCGGCGCGCGAGCGAGCGATCATCCGCGCACGCGCGCCGGGCGTCGAGGAGGCTGCGGCGGGTGCGCTCGTCGACGCCGTCAACGCTATCCGCTCGTTACCGCTCCTGAAGCGGCCCGGGATCGCCGAGGCGATCGACTGGGCGCACGGCGCCACGGTCCTCGCCACCGACGGCGACCCGTGGCCGGTGGCGCTGCGGCGCGCGCTTGGGCTGCTCGTCAAGGACGAGGACGACCTCGCGCTCGTCGAGAGACACGCGGAGGAGGTGCTCGGTGTCCGCGATTGACGCGACGTCTACGCGACGCGCTGCCGATCACCTGGACGGCTTCCTGCGCAGCCTCGGCGACGCGGGGGTCCGCGTGCCGGTCCCGAAGCGCGCCGACTTCCTGCGAGCGTTGGCCCTGTTCCCGCCGGCGAGCGTCGACGGCCTCTACTGGATCGCGAGGGTGACGCTGCTCGCGCGGCTCGAGGACGCCCAGCCCTTCGACGGGGTGTTCGACGCCTGGTTTCGGAAGGAGCCCGCGCCGCGCGTCCAGGTCCGGCTCCCCGCCCTGGACGAGAGTGGGGAGACGCCTGCGCCCCGCGCACAGCGCGAGGGCGAGCTCCCGGCGGAGAGCCTCGGGGAAGGATCGGGGCTCGAGGCGAGCGGGGTCGAGGTGGTCTCCCGCAAGACATTCCCGGCAACCGGAGCGCAGGCGCGGGACCTGCTGGGACAGCTCCGCAGGACCCTGCCGGACGCGCTGCCCACGGTCGAGGCACGGCGCCTGCGCCGCTCCCGGCGCGGACGGCAGCTCGACCTGCAGCGCGTCTGCCGCGAGGCGAACCGGACTTCAGGCGAGGTCGTTCGGCTCTACTGGCGGCGCCGGCCGCGCCGGCCCCGCAAGGTGGTCCTCATCGTCGACGTCTCCGGTTCGGTCAAGCAGCACAGCCCCGATCTGCTCCGTTTCGCACACGCGGCGGTCGCGGCGGCGCCGCGCGTCGAGGTCTTCACGTTCGGAACGCGGCTCACCCGCGTCACCGAGCAGCTCCGCACGGCGGACGTCGACCGCGCTCTCGACGCGCTCGCAGGCATCGTGCTCGACGCCGACGCCGGAACGAGCATCGGCACAGCGCTCGATGGGCTCCTCGGCAACGCCCGTTACCGCCCGCTCGTCCGCGGCGCACTCGTCGTCGTGCTCTCGGACGGCCTCGAGCGCGGTGACTGCGAGGCGATGATTCGTGGTGCACATCGCCTCGGGTTGCTTGGCCACCGCCTCGTCTGGTGGTCGCCGCTCGCGTGCAGCCCGGGCTACCGGCCGGTCACGCGCGGCATGCAGGGCGTGCTCGCGAGCCTCGACGAGCTCTCCGGTGTACGCGACCTCGACTCGGCGCTCCAGGCAGTGCGCCGCCTGCCGGTGACGGCCTCCGGGCCGCGGCAGGGCGCCGCGCGGGCGTGGAGAGCCGCCCGCGAAGCGGAAGGAGCGACATGACCACGAGCGGGAAGGACGGCGCCGGCGGGCTCGTCGACGCCCACCACCACATCTGGCGGCGCGCCGACCTGGCGTGGCTGCAGGGCCCCATGGTGCCGCGGATCTTCGGCGCGTACGAGCCGATCCGCCGCGACTATCCGATCGAGGAGTACCTCGCCGACGCGGTTCCCGCCGGCGTCGCCGCCTCGGTCTACGTTCAGACGAACTGGCCGCTCGAGCGCTCGCTCGACGAGGTGCGCTGGGTGCAGGAGGTGCACGAGCAGACCGGCTGGCCGAGCGCGATCGTCGGGTGTGCCGACCTCTTCGCCGTCGAGGCCGCGGGCGTGATCGCCGCGGAGCTGGCTGCCTCACCGCTGCTGCGCGGGATCAGGCTCCAGCTGCACTGGCACGAGGACGAGCGCTTCCGCTTCGCCTCCGCGCCGGATCGGATGAACGACCCGGTGCTGCGCCGCAACGTCGCCCGCCTCGCCGACCTCGGCCTGGTCTTCGAGCTGCAGGTGTTCTCCTCGCAGATGGCCGACGCCGCGCGCTTCGTCGCGGCGCTGCCGCGGGTCACGTTCGTCCTCCTCCATGCCGGCATGCTCGAGAGCGCCGCCGAGGAGCACGTGGCTCCGTGGCTGGCGGGGCTCGACCTGCTCGCAGAGCAGCCGAACCTCACCGTCAAGCTGAGCGGACAGGGCACGTTCGTGCATCGCGTCGACGAGGAGCTGATCGAGCTCGTCGCGCGCGCGAGCCTCGAGCGCTTCGGCCCGGAGCGGTGCATGTTCGGCAGCAACTTCCCGATTGAGAAGCTCTGGACCGACTACGGCACGCTGCTCGGCGCCTGGAAGAACGCGCTCGAGTCGCAGCCGGACGCGGTGCGCCGCGAGGTCTTCTCGGACACGGCCCGGCGCGTGTACGCGCTCTGAGGTCGACGAAAGCTGCGGGGCGGGGTCCCGGACACCTCGCCCCGCAGGCCGCCGTCGCTACGCTCCCTGCGTGACCGGTGCGCGCTCGATGAGCGGAGTGAGGAACTCGGCGCACTCGCGCACCATCTTCGTGTAGTACGCGTCGCTGAGGGCTCCGCTGCCGTGGTCGCGGATGAACTTGTCCATCCCGATCGTCATCTCGGCGCCTTCCTCCTCGACGTCGTGAGCTGTCGCGACGGGCGAGCGGTCGATCGGCATGACGAACTCCGCGGTGAGCGCGCCGTCGTAGCCGACCTCCTTCAGCGTGTCGATGAGTGCGGGCCAGTCCCAGTTGCCCTGTCCGGGCGGGAAGCGGTTGTTGTCCGCGACGTGGAAGTCGACCAGGTGGTCGCCGGCGGCCCTGATCGCCGCGAGCGGGTCGGCCTCCTCGATGTTGATGTGGAACGCGTCGAGGACGATGCCGCAGTTGCCGCCGACGTCCGACGCGAGCCGGAGAGCCTGGTCGTGGCGGTTGATGAAGTACGTCTCGAAGCGGTTGAGCGGCTCGATGCCGAGGCGGACGCCGAGCGGCTCCGCGACGGCCACGACCTCCTTCAACCCGTCGACTGCCCACTGCCACTCCTCCTCGGGAGAGGCCATCGGCGAGACCTTGCCGACCGTCGACGGGACGACGCAGAAGATCTCGCCGCCCAGCTCGTTGATCATCCGGACGCAGTCCTTGAGGTACTGGACGGAGCCGAGCCGGACATACGGATCCTCGTGGACGAGGTCGCGGCCGACCGTCATCAGCGTTACCGAGCCCCAGCAGCGGAGACCAAGGCGGTCGAGATGGCCCTTGACCTCTTTCGTGTCGAAGCGGGTCGGCTCGCCGCTGATCTCGATGCTCTGGTACCCGCAGCTCGCGAGTCGCTCGAGGGTGACGTCGATCGGCTCCTGCCTCATCCAGTTGTGCATTGACAGGTGCATCAATCACTCCTTCGGGGATTAGCAGCCGAGGCTCGACGGCTGAAATATTGTTGATAGAACAGACGCAGATACTAACATCTTCTTTCTCAAAGTTGTAGTATCGAACGGACAAAAAACTCATCTCTTTGCAGGGAACTGGCCGAAGGGAAGACCCACATGGGAACGATCGAAGAGCAGGCGGCGGAGCGGGAGCGGAAGCTCGAGCAGCTGGGGGCACGGCTGGACGGGATCGCCGTCGAGCGCGGCGCCGACCTCGTGCACGAGCTGTCGCTCGACACGTACTGGAAGGCGCACGCGCTGAGCGCCGCCGGGCGGCCTCTGCTCGCCGACGCGGTTGTGCAGCCGCGCACGGCCCTCGAGGTGGCGCAGGTGCTTGCCGCCGCATCCGAGCTCGGGATCCCCGTCGTCCCCCGGGGCGGCGGCTCCGGCAGCCAGGGCGGCGCCGTTCCCGACCGGGGCGGGATCCTCGTCGACCTCAGCCTGCTGAACGAGATCCTCGAGCTCGACGAGCGCTCGGGCACGGTTCGCGTCCAGCCCGGCGTCGGCGGCCTCCAGCTCGAGGAGTGGCTGAACGAGCGCGGCTTCATGTTCCCGCACTACCCGGCGAGCGTGCATCTCGCCCACGTGGGGGGCTACCTGGCCGCGAAGGGCTCGGGCGTGATGTCGACGAAGTACGGAAAGATCGAAGACCTGGTCGCGTCGGTCGAGGTCGCTCTCCCGAACGGCCGGCTGATCCGTACCGTCGACGTTCCACGCCACGCCGTCGGCCCGGACCTCGTCGGCCTCTTCATCGGCAGCGAGGGGACGCTCGGGATCATCACCGAGACCACGTTGATCGTTCGCCGCCTGCCCGAGCATCGCGCGTTCCGGACCGTGGCGTTCCCCGACGTCGGCACCGGCGTCGAGGCGATGCGCGGGGTGCTCCAGGCCGGCTGGCGGCCGGCGGTCGCGCGGCTCCACGACGCGGAGGCGACGACGCGGAACCTCGTGCAGATCTTCGACGTCGACGCCTCCGGCGTGAAGCTGCTCCTCGTGTTCGACGGGCCCGCCGCTCTCGTCGCGGTCGAGGAGCGCGAGGCCGTCGCCCTGCTCGTCGCAGCCGGCGGCGTCGACGAAGGGCCGGCGCTCACCGAGACCTGGTGGAACGGCCGCTACAAGACGTACTACCCGCCGTACAAGCCCGAGCTGCCGCAGATCTGGGGGACTGCGGACATCGTCGCGACGTACGACCGGATCCTCCCCGCCTACGAGGCGCTCCGGAGCATCATGCGCGACGAGTACAGCGCGTACGGCCTCAGCTTCAGCGGGCACTTCTCGCACTGGTACCAGTGGGGCGTGATGGTCTACGGGCGGTTCGTCGTCGAGCGGCCGCCGGA
>DATEXK010000365.1:0-7254 GCA_035257065.1 Gaiellaceae bacterium
CTCGCCGCGAACCGGCCGGCGGGCCTCGCTACGCAGGAAGCCGCGGCGACGCAGGTAGCTCGACGGCGACGTCGCGCTGCGCGGCGAGCAGTTGCAGGACGAGCACGGTGTCGGCGACAGCAGCATCCTCGAGAAACTCCGCCCGCGTCTCGAACGAGTCGAGCACTGCCTCGATCGCGAGCGCGTAGCCGACGCCATCTGCTGCGGCGATCGTTGCGAGGGCGTCGGCGACGTCGCGCGGGAAGTCGTCCCGCCCGCGGAGCGTCGACGCGAGCGAGCGCGCGTCGACGTCGCGACCGAGCACGAGCAGCGCGAGCGTGCCCGCGTAGCGCCCGATCGGAGACGCCGCCTCTGCTGCACCGGCATCGAGCGCCAAGTGCGCAGGCTCTGCTGCATCCTCGCCCGCGAGCAGCAGCGCCTTCATCTCGGCGATCGGCCGGCCCCACGAGTCGGGCGGCGCCTCCTGCCAGCTCTCGCGGTAGCGCCCCGCCGCGCGCCGGAGCCACTCGTTCGCCTCGTCGCGCCGCCCGTCCATCAACAGGCTCAAGCCTGCCGCCCAGGCCGTGTTCCCGAGGCGCGTCAGCTGTCGCTGGCGCGGGTCGTCATCGGTAGCGTCGCCGAGGCGGCTTTCGCCGTCACGGTGGCGCGCAACGGCCGCCTCCGCCTGTGCCGCCCAGTCCATCCGTGGAGTATCGCCGCCTCGCGTCCGCCCAGATTGACTGGTCAGTCAACGGCTCGCTATGGTGGCCTCCCATGCGGGAGCTACGAGAGGTCCTCTTCGTCGACGGCGTGCGCACGCCGTTCGGCAAGGCGGGCCCGAAGGGCCAGTACTGGCGCACGCGCGCCGACGACATGGCGGTCAAGGCAGTTCGTGAGCTCCTGCGTCGAAATCCCGAGATCCCGCCCGAGAGCATCGGCGATGTCGTCCTCGCAGCGACGGCGCAGGTGGGCGACCAGGGCCTGACGCTCGGCCGCGACGTCGCGTTGCTCGCCGGTATCCCGGCCACGGTGCCGGGCTTCGCGGTCGACCGCATGTGCGCCGGCGCGCTCACGGCGGTCACGGCCGCTGCCGGCGAGATCGCGCTCGGCGCGATCGACATCGCGGTCGCCGGCGGCGTCGAGCACATGGGACATCACCCGATGGGCGAGAACGTCGACTTCAATCCGCGTTTCGTCTCCGAGCGCCTGATCGACGAGTCGGCCGCGTCGATGGGCCAGACGGCAGAGAACCTGCACGACCGCTTTCCCGCGATCACGAAGGAGCGGGCCGATGCGTTCGCGGTCGCGTCGCACCAGAAGGCGACCGCAGCCTGGCTGAACGGTGTGATGCGGGAGACAGTGGTGCCGATGGCGGTGTTCTCCGACGACGGCTGGAAGGTCGCCGACCGTGACGAGTTTCTCCGCCCCGAGACGACGATGGAGGGGCTCGCCTCCTTGAAGCCGGCGTTCCGTGCAGGCGGGCGCGTCACCGCCGGCAACTCCGCGGGGCTCACCGACGGCGCGACGGCCGCCTTCCTCGCTTCCGAGCAGACGGCGGAGGAGCTCGGCCTGAAGCCGAAGCTCCGCCTCGTCGGCTACGCGTACGCCGGCGTCGAGCCGCACCTGATGGGCTACGGCCCGGTGCCGGCGACGAAGCGCGTGCTCGAGCAGGCGGGCATCACGATCGACGACGTCGACCTCTTCGAGCTGAACGAGCCATTCGCCGTGCAGGTGCTGACGTGGTGCGACGAGCTCGGCATTTCCGCTGACGACCCGAGGCTCAACCCGTACGGCGGTGCGATCGCCTGTGGACACCCGCTCGCCGCCACCGGCATCCGCCTGATCGCGCAGCTCGCGTACGGCCTGCGCGAGCGCAACGGCCGCTTCGGCCTCACCGCACTCTGCATCGGCATGGGCATGGGTTGCGCGATCCTCTGGGAGAACGTCCAGTCATGAGCGGCACAGAGTTCAAGCTGAACCGCGTCGAGTCGCCTGTCGGGCCGATCGCGCTCGTCACCGTCGACAACGGCGAGGACTACCGCAAGCCGACGACGCTCGGCCGGTCGGCATTCGCGTCGGCGGTCGCGTTGATCGACGAGCTCGAATCGGGCGGCTGGGCAGCGATGGTCCTGACCGGGAAGCCGTTCGTTTTCTGCGTCGGCGCCGACATCGACGAGTTCACGAAGCTGCCGTCCACCGACGCCGCGCTCGAAGGAACCCGCGCGGGCCATGACCTCTTCGGGCGTATCCGAGCACTCCCGTTTCCGACCGTGGCGGCGATCAACGGCGCCGCTCTCGGCGGTGGCCTGGAGCTCGCATTGCACTGCGACGTGCGCACCCTCGCCGCGAACGTCCGCCACATCGGCTTCCCCGAGGTGTTCCTCTCGATCATCCCCGCCTGGGGCGGCACGCAACTCGCACCGCGTCTCATCGGCCCCGAGGCTGCCGCGAAGCTGATCGTCCTCAACCCCCTCCGCCAGAACAAGCTTTTGACCGCGCCCGAGGCCTTCGAGCTCGGTCTCGCCGACCACCTGCTCGCGCCCGTGGAGTTCCTCGACGACTCGCTTCAAATTGCGGTCGACCTTGTTCTCAAGCCTGAACAGACCAGACAGACCGATCAGACCGGCCGGACAGATCGGCCTGACGCGCCGGATTGGTCCGACCTGGAAGCCGTGCTGCGAAAGGCGCGCTCGCGCGTCGACGACGCGGTGCACGGAGCGACGCGCGCGCCGTATGTGGCGCTCGATCTGATCGAAGGTGCGAGGGATTGGTCGATCGAGGAGGGGTACGCCGCGGAGGAGCAGGCCATGTCCGAGTTGATGCTGAGCCCGCAGGCGCAGGCCTCCGCGTATGCGTTCACCGTCGTCGAGCGTCGCACGAAGAAGGGCGCAGGCCTGCCCGACGTGAAGCCCCGTCGCATCCAGAAGGTCGGCATCGTCGGCGCGGGCCTGATGGCGACGCAGCTCGCAACGCTCTTCGTGCGCCGGCTCGAGGTGCCGGTGGTCCTGCGCGACCTCGAGCAGTCTCGCGTCGACGACGCGCTCGAAACGATCCGCGAGGAGGTCGGCAAGCGCAAGCCGTTCCTCGCAACGCTCGTCTCCGGCGGCACGGGCTGGGAGCAGTTCGCAGGCTGCGACCTCGTGCTCGAAGCGGTGTTCGAGGAGCTGGACGTCAAGCAGCAAGTCTTCGCAGAGGTACGGAAGGTCGCGCCGGACGCGATCCTCGCCACGAACACCTCGTCGCTCTCCGTCGAGGAGATGGGCGCCGACGTCGGACTGCACTTCTTCAATCCGGTCGCCGTGCTGCCGCTCATCGAGGTCGTGCGCACGCCGCAGACAACCGACGAGCAGCTCGTCACCGCGTTCGACGTCGTCAAGAAGCTGAAGAAGCGCGGCGTCCTCGTCGGCGACGCTCCCGCGTTCGTCGTCAACCGTGTGCTGACACGGATGACGACAGTGCTGATGGATGCGATCGAGAACGGCAACACCGTCGAGGAGACCGACGAGGCGATTCTGTCGCTCGGCCTGCCGATGGCGCCGTCGGTGCTGCTGCAGATGGTCGGCCCGCGCGTCGCGAACCACGTGCTCGAGACGCTGCACGAGGCCTATCCGGACCGCTACCCGCTCTCGCCCACGCTCGCCAACTACGCCGACGGGAAAGACGACATCGTGCTCCGGGGCGACGCGAGGCGCACCGTCGACGAGATCCGGGAGGACGCGCTCGAGGCCGTCGCGGACGAGGTGCGGCACCTGCTCGACGAGGGCGTCGTCGAAACCGCAGCGGACGCCGACGCGTGCCTGATCCTGGGCGCCGGCTATCCGTTCTTTCTCGGCGGGATCACGAAGCACCTCGACCAGACCGGGATCTCCGAGCGGGTCGTGGGCTCGAAGCTGGCCGACTACGGCGCCGGCGTCACCGCCTAGCGCGCGCCGTCTGCGGGTAGGGTCCGACTCACCATGGCGAAGGACGACTTCCGGATCAAGATCGAGATCGACGACGAGCAGGCGGGCGGGTTGCTCGACCGGCTCGGCCTCGCGCTCGACGAAGAGGGAAGCGACCTCGCCCAGGAGCTCGAGCAGCGGCGACTCGTCGTGTCGCGCGACGGAGGGGAGCTCTTCGTCTACGCCGCGTCTCCCGCAGAGGCCGAGAGCGCCCGCTCGATCATCCAGGCGGTGCTCGGCGATCTCGACATCGCCGCCGTGACCGGCCCCGTGGAACACTGGCTCGAGGACGCGGAGCGCTGGAACGACGAGCCGCCGAGCGAGACGTGGGAGGAAGAGGAGCTCGAGCGCGGCCACGCTCCGTGGGAGGTGCGCGTCGAGCTGCCGTCACATGCCCAGGCGCGCGATCTCGGAGACCGCCTGGAGCAGGAGGGCTACTCGGTCGAGCGCCGCTGGCGCTACCTGATCGTCGGCGCCTCCTCGAAGGAAGACGCCGAAGCGCTCGCAAAACGTGTCAACGGCGAGGTCGAGCCCGGCGGGGGCCTCGTCTGGGAAACCGTGCCCAGCAACCCCTTCGCCATCTTCGGCGGCCTGGGCGGCTCCGGCACCCCCGTCTAGCGCGGAACAAGTTCCGCTCGGCGACGCACACGAGGCACATTCGGACGGTTGACGATGGCCAACCTGTCGGTATGCTTGAGCACAGCGCGGAACGTCAGGGGAACTCGCGACCGCGCTCCTCTCGAACTCCTTGCAGCACATCGAGTGTGCTGCGCACATGCAGGAAGCGACTCAGCAGCCGACGATTCTTTTGGCGGCGGACCCTTTGACCGCCGCAGCCCTCCACGCGGAAACGTGGGCGGGCGAAGCATTCCTTCGGGACGGTGAAGATCCCACGGTCGTGCTCGCGCCCGGAACTGCGCGGCGCCGCGCGCTCGACGACGCGACCGCGGAGATCGAGGCCGGCCGCTCGACGCCGAGCCCGCAGTGGAAGGTGCGCTACGGGCTGATGCTCGGCCTCGAGCGCGTTCTGGTCGACCCCGAGCCGCACACTGCCGCCGGAACACCGCTGCGCCGCCACCAGATCGACGCACTCGCCGGGATGCTTACCGAGCTGATCTCCGCCGTGCAGCGCGACGACGACGCGCTTGCCCACAGCAACGGTCATGCGCTCGCCGAGGACGAGGACGACGACGTGGACGAGGACGAGGAGGACGCGCTCGTCTCCGACGCGGAGGGCGACACGGATGAAGACGACGAGGAGCTGCTCAGCCCGAAAGACGATCTCGGCGCTGTGCGCCGCTACCGCTTCCGCCACCCGACCGCGTCGGGAAAGACGATTGCAGCGGCCGGCTTCGTCGAGGCCGCGCGCACGCTCGGCGTCTTGATCCTCACGCACCGGCGGCTGCTCGTCACGCAGTTCACGAACGACCTCACGACCGAGGGCTACGCCGGCCGGTTCACTCCGGCGATCGAGACGGGCAAGGAGCCGTTGCGCGACGACCCGCTGACGATCCAGACGTACGCGTGGTTCGCACGGCACGTCGACTCGATCAGCCGTCAGGCGTACCAGCTCGTCATCTGCGACGAAGCGCACACGGCGCTCGGCGAGAAGACGTCAGCCGCGATCCGCTCGTTCCCGGAGCCCATCTTCATCGGCATGACGGCGACCGAGCAGCTGATCGCGAAGCAGGTCTCGGACGTCTTCCCCGCCTCGGTCGACGATCTGCCCCTGCAGGACGCCGCGCGCCGCGGCTTGATCGCGCCGCTGCGTTGCCTGCGTGTTCCGCCGGTGGCGGCGATCAACTCCGTCCCGATCGTCGGCGGCGACTTCGACCAGGAGATCCTCGCGAAGACCCTCGACCACCAGGCGCTGAACCAGGCGGCTGCAAGCCTCTACCGCGATCGCTTCGACAACACGCCCGGCATCGTCTACGCAGCCGGTGTCGATCATGCGTACAACCTCGCGCAGGAGTTCCGTGCGACCGGGATCAAGGCCGAAGCTGTCTCCGGACGAACGCCGCCGGTGCGGCTGGCGGAGACGCTCGCGGCGTACGAGCGCGGCGAGATCAACGTCCTGATCAATGCGCAGCTGCTCGCCGAAGGCTGGAACTCGCCGCGCGCGACCGTGTGCATGCATCTTGCGCCGACGGCGTCGAAGCGCGTGTATCAGCAGCGCATCGGGCGCATCATGCGCATTCATCCGCGCAAGGAAGCCGGCATCGTCGTCGACTTCGTCCCGAAGGGCGCGACACACAACGAGCGCGTGGTCTCCTTGCACTCGCTGCTCGACGCGGACTTCTATCGCGAAGGCGCGCGCGTCACACCTGCGCCACGCCGCCGCTCGCAGCGCCGAGCACGCCGCCGCCTCACGCCGGCGCCGTGGCTCGTGCCGGTCACACCGGACGTCCGGCGCCGCGTCGCGGTCATCCAGCGCGAATGGCAGCGGGTCGACCCACGTTTCCTCGACGACGACGAGCAGCGCTACTGGGCGACGATGGCGGGCCGGCAGATCCGCTTCGACGAGCGCGCATCGTTCGTGCAGAAGCTCACCGAAGGCCGCGCCAGCAAAGGCGCGCTCGAGCAGTTCCTCGCCACGTGCGCCGCGGAAAACCCGAATCGGCGGCTACGCATGATGGCGCTGCAGGACCGCGTCTCGATGCGCGTCGAGCGCGCGGACTTCGACGACCTCGTCACGCTCGTGACGCAGGCGCCGACCTGGGAGAAGGAGCGGCTCGCCGGCATCCGGATCCTGCTGCGCGCAATCGCGGACGCAAAGCCCGACGCGCCCGATCAAATCCTCGTCCGCTGGACGTGGAAGCTCGCGCGTGCAACGCGCAAGGTGCAGGACCGCCGCGCGTCCACGGCGTACCCGGAGGCGAAGCGTCTACTCGGCGCTCTCGCCAACTCGCGCGGGCATCGCCACGAGGAGAACGCCGCCAAGCTCGCGCGTGTCGCGCTCGAGCAGCCGATTGGCGTCGGCGTCGCCCTGCTCGCGTCGGCCGAGGGCTACACGCCCCGCGCGACCAAGCTGATCGAGGAAGCGCGCGAGGAGCTCGGCAGCGTTCAGGATGTCGCGCTCGCGCTTTCCGAGAACCTGCCCGCGCCGAAGGCGCAGCCGAGCCGCAACCGACGGCGTCGCAAGCGCAAGAAGCCCGCGACGGACGGCGCGACGGCAACAGCAAGCGGCACAGCGCAGAACGGAACGCCGGCAGCACCGGCAGCAGACGGCAACGCCTCGCCGGACGGCCCGCCGAGACCGAAGCGAAGACGCCGGCGCAGGAAGCCGCCGGCGGCGGCAACAGCAGCCGACGGCGCGAGCGCTACGACCGCGGCC
>DATEXK010000366.1:0-6691 GCA_035257065.1 Gaiellaceae bacterium
GGCCGCCGCCGTCGGGCTCGCGGGCCTGACCGTCGGCATCTTCGTCGCGTTCTTCGTCCAGCGGCCGTCCGCGGCACTGGAACGGAACGCGATCTTCATGCCGTGGGTCTCGATCGTCCTGACGACGTTCTGGACCCGCCTCCTGTATCTCGACGACCCGGCGACGCTCGACGCGAAGCTCGGGCACGCCGCGAAGGAGGCCTCCGACGAGCTGAGCGCGATCGCGATGCGTTACGCGGCGATCGACGGAAAGGAGCTGACAGTCGCCCGGCAAGCCGCCAGGACGCACCCGGTCAAGCCAGCTTCCTGAGCGCCTTCGACAACGACTGCCGCGTGGTCAGCACACCGCTGAAGAGGTCGCCTTGCGCCCGGACGCGCTCGAGCACGACCGGCATCGTGTAGATCGACGGGTTCAGCTTGTCGTTCACCTCGTCCCAGCGCAGCGGCGTCGAGACGGGCGCGCCCGGCCGGGGACGCACGGAATAGACGGAGGCGATCGTCTTGCCCTCGCCGTTCTGATTCGAGTCGATGAGCACGCCGCGCCGTTTCGCCTTCGACCACTCCGTCGTCGCGAGACCGCGGTGCGTGCGCGCGATCGCGCCGGCGACAATCTCCGAGAACTCGCGTGTGTCGTCGAACGTATAACGGCGCTCGACGGGCACGAGCACGTGCATGCCCTCTGCGCTCGACGTCTTCGCAAACGACGTCAGCCCGAGCGCGTCGAGCGCCGCCTTGACGAGCAGCGCGACCTGCACCGTCTCCTTGAAGCCGACGTCCCGCGAGGGGTCGAGATCGAAGAGAACGAAGTCAGGACGGTCGGGCTTGTCGACGCGCGAGTACCACACGTTCATGTCGATGCACGCCATGTTCGCCGCCCAGAGCAGCGCATCCTCGTCGTTCACGAGCGGCGCCTCGATCCACTTCCGCTCACGCGGCTTCTCGCGCGTCGACACCTGCACACGGAAGCGCGGGATCCACTCCGGCATGTGCGTCGGGGCGTCCTTCTGAAAGAACGCCTTGCCGTCGATCCCGTCGGGATAGCGGCGCATCGTGAAGGGGCGGCCGCGCAAGTGCGGGAGGATCACCGGCGCTACGGCACGGTAGTAGTCGAGCAGGTCGCCCTTGGTGATGCCCTCGTCCGGCCAGAACACCTTGTCGAGGTTCGACAGCTTGACGCGGCCTTCCGTCTTCTCGACCGGTTGCTCGCGTCGCACCGCGCGCGCCGACTTGTCATCGCGCAGGCCCTGGAACGATGGCGCGCGCAGATGCCCGTCGTGCGTCCACTCCGCGAACTCGACTTCGCAGACGAGCTTCGGCTCGACCCACACGACGTCGTCCTTGCGCACCTTCGCCATCTTCGGCACGGCCGGGAACGGCGACGTGTCGCGCCGCAGGGGCTCGAGCTTCTGCAACAGCTCGTCGATGTCGCGCTCCGTGAAGCCCGTGCCGCAATTGCCTACCCAAACAAGTTCAGCGCTGCGCAGGTCGTCGCCGCGGTGGGTCCCGAGCACGAGCGCGCCAAAGCTCCCCGCGCGCTTGCCCTGACCCTTCGTCCAGCCGCAGACGACGAACTCCTCGCGGCCGTGCGTCTTGATCTTCAGCCAGTCGCGCGTGCGCTTGCCCTCGGCGTAGCGCGACTGCCGGCGCTTCGCCATCACGCCCTCGAGCCGGCGCTCGACCGCAGCCGCGTAGAGGCCGTCGCCGTCGTCGAAGAACCCCGAGACCTGCACGGTCTTCTGCCGCGTATCGAGCAGCGCCTCCAGGCGCGCACGCCGTTCGACGAGGGGCTCGTCGAGCACGGGCACGCCGTCGACTTCGAGCACGTCGAAAACCGCGTAGACGATCGGAGTGCCGGCCTTCCCCTGCTGCATCGCCGAGAAGCTCGGCCGCCCCTCGTCGTCGAGCGCGCACACCTCGCCGTCGACGACGCACTGCGGACTGCGCACCGCTTGCGCAAGCGCCTTCGCCACCTGTGGAAACCGCTCGGTCAGGTCGTTCTGGTTCCGGGAGACGAGCCGCGCCTCGCCGTCGCGGACGTAGCCGAGCGCGCGATAGCCGTCCCACTTGACCTCGTAGACCCAGTCGTCGCCGTGCGGGAGCTCCTCCGCGAGGGTCGCGAGCATCGGCCGGTAGCCGCCCCGGACGGGCCCGCGCACGACATCGTCCTTCTTCCGGATCAGCAGCCAGTTCTTCGGATCGCCGTCGAGGGCGGCGGGGACGAGCGTCCACGTGCCCTCGAGGCGGGAGCCGTGCAGCCGCACCGTGAGGCCGCCGTCCCGCTTCTCCTCCACGAGCTCGTAGGTGCCCGTGTCCCAGATCTCGACGGTGCCGGCGCCGTAATTGCCCTTCGGGATCTCGCCGGCGAAGGTCGCATAGTCGAGCGGATGGTCCTCGACGTGCACCGCGAGCACTCGGCCGCCGGGCTCGAGGGGAACGCCCTTCGGAACGGCCCACGACGCGAGCGCACCGCCCCGTTCGAGCCGGAAGTCGTAGTGGAGCCGGCGGGCGTCGTGACGCTGGACGACGAAGATCGGCCCCTTCACCGGCGTGCGTTTCGACGTGAACGGCTCAGGGGTCTGCGTGGGATCGCGCTTGCGCCGGTAGTCGCTGAGCTTCTCGGCCATCCGCGCAGCTTGCCAGGCACGCACGCCTCGAGCCGGCCGCCGGCTCGGCGTCTACCAGCCTCGAGTCGTATCGAGACGCTTTACAAAAAAGGTGAGCATCCGGGGATAAGCCTGTGGACGCTGTGGACAGCCCCTTCGAGTCTCCTGCACAATCCTTGCGGAAGCTACCGAAAGCTCAGGCGAACACGCCGAGCGAGCGGAACTTCGCCCGTCGTCGATGGCGCAGCTCCTCGCCGGGCACGTCCACGAGGTCGTCCAGCGCGTCCCGGAGCGATTCCCCGAGCAGCCGGGCCGCAGCGTCGTGATCCGTCTGAGCGCCGCCCTCCGGCTCCCGCACGATCCCGTCGATCACGCCGAGCTCGAGGCAGTGCGGCGCGTCGAGCTTGAACGCCGCCGCCGCCTTCCGCTTCTCGCCGGCGTCGCGCCAGAGGATCAGCGCGCAGCCCTCGGGCGAGATCACCGAATAGATCGCGTGCTCCATCATCAGCACGCGGTCCGCGAGCGCGATCGCGATCGCACCGCCCGAGCCGCCTTCGCCGATCACGCACGCGACCGTCGGAACGGTCAGCCGGGACATCGCGGCCTGCGAGGCGGCGATCGCCCCACCCTGGCCGTGCTGCTCGGCGGAGACACCCGGATACGCGCCGGGAGTGTCGACGAGCGAGATCACCGGGAAGCGATGCTTGTCGGCGAGCTCCATGACGCGGATCGCCTTGCGGTAGCCCTCGGGATTCGGCATCCCGAACTGCCGGGCCGCCCGCTCGTGCGTATCACGGCCCTTCTGCTGACCGACCAGTGCGACGGTGCGGCCGTCGAGCTTCCCGAGCCCCGCGATCATCGCGCCGTCGTCGGCCCGGCTCCGGTCGCCGTGCAGCTCGAACCAGTCGTCCAGGAGGCGCGCGACGTAATCGAGCGTGTACGGCCGTTCCTCGTGACGGGCCAGCTCGACCGAACGCCAGATCTCCTCGTCGGTCGGTGGCTGGCCGATCCGTTCGAGCTGCCGCTGCAAGCGGTCGAGCTCCCCGGAGAGCTTCGCTCCGCCGAGTAGCGGCATGTTGCGCAGACGGCCGAGCCGCTCGCGCAGCCGGAGCTCGTGCTCACTCGGGGGCATCGAAGAGCCTCAGGAGTTGGGAGAGCGTGGCCCGCAGCTCGGGCCGGGGAACAATCGCGTCGACGTGGCCGAAGCGCAGGTTCTGCTCGGCGCGGCCGAAATCTTCGGGAAGCTTCTCGCGGGTGATGCTCTCGACCACTCGCCGGCCGGCAAACGACATCAGGGCGCCGGGCTCCGCGAGCAGGACGTCGCCGAGCGTTGCGAAGCTTGCGAGCACGCCGCCGGTGGTCGGATGCGCCATGACCGAGATCATCGACTGGCCGGCGTCTCGAAGGTCCTCGACGGCGCAGACGGTCTTCGGGACCTGCATCAGAGCCAGGATCCCCTCCTGCATGCGCGCCCCGCCCGAGCTGGTCACGGAGATCAAGGGCACGCCGCGCTCGACGGCCGAGTCGCAGGCGCGTGAGAACTTCTCGCCGACGACGCTGCCCATCGAGCCGCCCATGAACGAGAAGTCCATGACGGCGAGCTCGCAGCCGCGCCCCTCGATCGTCGCCTGGCCGATCACCATCGCGTCCGCAAGCCCCGTCGACATCTCGGCCTCGGCGAGCCGCTCGACATAGGGCCGGAGATCGAAGAAGTGGAGCGGGTCCTCCGAGTGAAGGTCTGCCGATTCCTCGACGAACGAGCCCGGGTCCACGATCGAGGCGATGCGCGCGCGGGCGCCCATCGTGAAGTGATGTCCACAATGCGCACAGACCCAGAGGGACTGCTCGAGCTCGTCGTCCCGGTAGTGGGAATGGCACTCCGGACAGGTGTTCGGGTGCTTCGGCGGCGGAGCAGGCTTCTCGTCGGTCTCGATCGACACGTCGATCTTTGCCACGGCGCTAGCTTAGACCGCCCCTCGCGCTCTCGGGTTGCGCCTCGGTCAGAAACCGAGCGCGGTGGACAGACGCTCGAGCTTCTCGATGTTCGCGGGATCGGGCGCGAGCCCGGTCAGGCCGGCGCCGACCACGACACCGCGGTCACGGAGGCCGCAGAACAGCTTCTCGACCTCGGCGATCGTGGGGCCGCCGGGCTCCGGCATGAAGACGGCAAGCTCGCTGGGCTCGAAGACGTCGCAGTCGAGGGCGACATAGACGCAGTCGACGCGCTCGAGGACGGCCTCGACGTTGTCGTGGATCCCCGCGGCGGCGATGAACTCGACCTCGGGCGGATCGAGGTTGCGGGCCCCGATCAGCGCCACGTCGTGCGGATCGATCGCCCCACCGTCGATCAGCATCCGCAGGGGCATGCCCCACTCGTTCCCCGACGGCGAGGTCTCGGGAGTGTTCAGGTCGCCGTGGGCATCGAGCCAGATGACTCCCAGGCGGTCGTGACGGGACGAGAGGCCCTCGACGACGCCGACGTGTGAGCAGCAGCACCCGCCGAGCACGAGCGGTCGCTGCGGCAGGTCGGACGCGACGGCGAGCGTCTGCGCGTGCAGCGAGTCCTCCTCGACGACCGATGCCTCCGGATAGTCGAGGGGCAGGCTCGCCGCCTCGATCATCAGCTCGCCGCCGTCGCCCCAGGCGCGCGGAATCCGTACGAGCCCGGCGACGAAGGTCCGACCGCACGAATGGCATTCGTAGTCCGGCCCGATCGCGACCGCGGTGTAGGCCTGGCACGTGGGGCACTTGGCCCGCAATTGGCTCATGCGAGCGCTTTCTCGAAGACGACCATGCAGCTTTCGACTTCCATGCCGACCCGCTCGTAGAGCTTCGTCGCACCGGTGGGGCTCTCGGCGTCGACGCCGAGCGTGACGCGCGTGACGCCGCGCGTCCAGAACTCGGCGAACGACCTGTAGAGAAGCGCCTTGCCGAGGCCGAGGCCGCGCCAGGCTCGGCGCACGCCAAGCAGAGCGACGTATCCGCCGCCGTTCCGGTTCGCCTCGTTGCGCACGACGGCGGCGATCTCATCGCCGTCGCGAACGACGAACCACAGCGGACCATCCGCGTCTCGCTCCTCGCCGCGGCGCTTGTCCCACCATTCGTCGAACGGAGCCGACTGCCACTCCCAGTGGTCCTGGAACGCCTCGTCGACAGCCGCAGCGAATGCACGCGCGTCAGGCTGTTGGAACTCGTCGAGGAGCAACTCGCCCGGAAGTCTAGGCACCTGCGGCGGGCTGTCGAGTTCGATCGCCATCTCATAGAAGCGCCTGGCCTCGGCATAGCCTCGCCGACGGAAGAGCGCCGCGGCCGCAGCATCCTCGGACAACGTCACGGTGTGCGCCTTCACGCTCCTGTGCTCGCGCGAGCGTGCCTCGCCGAGCTCCGCGATCCGGCCGCCGAGCCCACGCCCTTTCGCCCCCTGCGCGACGATGCCAAAAAAGGCGCCTTTCTCACCGTACGGATGGAACCACCCTGCCGCCACCGGCGTTCCCGCCTCCTCGAACAACCATGAGTCCGGCTCGAGCTCGACATGACTCCACCAGGCGAGGATGTCCGCTTCCTGCAGCCGCGAAGGGGTGCCGCGCAACGCCGCCTCGTCCGCGCCGGCGAGCTCTGCAACCGCTGCGGCGTCGGCGGGGGTGAGCGGCCGCACGTTCATGCGACCAAGGAGTCGAGCGCCTCGCCCAAGCCGTCGAGGGAGCGAAGCTCGACGTCCGGCTGCGGCTCGGGCTGCTCACCATCGCGGTTGATCCAGATCGTGGGCAGGCCGAGCTCGATCGCGGGCGCGACATCGTGGAAGAGACTCGCGCCGACGTGGACCCGGCCTGCGGGCGCGGCGCCGGTCTGCTCGTCGAACGCCGTCCAGTGGCCGTGGCCGGGCTTGTAGGACCCGATCTCGGACGCGACGACCACGTGGTCGAACGGGACGCCGATGAGCTCGAGCGACGCCGCGATGTAGTCGCGGTCGGTGTTCGAGAGAATCGCGAGCTTCCAGCCGCGGGCGCGCGCATCCTCGAGCGCCGCACGCGTCTCGGGGAACGGCTGCCAGGCCGGCAGCGAGCGCGCGAGCGCGTCCTCATCGGCGG